>JAATGD010000315.1 GCA_015654965.1 Hyphomicrobiales bacterium | reverse complement strand
GTAAACCATCCCAGCAAAAATCGCCATCAACATAAGCCAATAACCATAAATGCCAGAAACAAGGACGCATCTTACACACGCCTGCAGCGTCGCCGCCCTCGTTGTGCGCCATATAGGGCGACACGCATGAACATGTCAACGACAAAAACCAAACTTTATGAAGTTTTCTTTACGCAACAAACCGCAGGATAAAACGACGGACTTCCTCGCTATATATAAGGGTCAAAAAAGGATCCCGTTATAAAGTCAGTTTCGTGCAAACTTGAAAAACAGATCAAACTTGGCACTGTGGATATTGAAAGGCGAACGCCTTTTCGTTGACTTATGAGGCTGCGACAGGCAAAACTCGCTGCAACAGTCGTAAAGCCTTCCAGCGAACAAAGGAAGACGGTAACACCAGATCAGCGATTCGTTCGCTTTTCTGCTTAAAAATACTCAGGCATGTTTTTGCGCCGCTGGTTTTGAAGAAGAGCGATTTATAGCAGTATGAAAGATTTGGGGCCGACCAATCTCGATCCGGGTGACGAGCCTCCACTGGATATAGGTGGTAGACGGCGTCCTCCTGATCGGCGAGAAGTTTCTGCACGTTGGCTTGCAGGAACATTCTTGACCGGCGTTACATCCTGCATGCTGATTGGCGTCGCACTTTTTGCAGCGCTTGATGGCCGCGAACAATTGGCAACGCCCCCTGAGATTCTTGCGCGCAACGATATGCCGGGCGCCATGGAAGAAAGCTCGATCACCAAGGGTGCGCGTCTTGCCAGCGCAATTTCCGCGCAGCAGCCACGCGATCGTCGACGTTTCGACCTTTCCACCCTGCAAAAAGTCGGCGAACATGAAGTGATCCGCTCCCGGCCTTTTGAGCTGGTCAAAATGCAGCTGGCTGTCGATTACCCCGCAAGCCGTAAATACCCAGCGTTCAATGCGCTCACAGTTTTTTCTGAAGGGCCTGCGCCTGCTCAACCGGTCGATACAGGTCAGATCTATGGGGCAAAAGTTGAGAGCGAAGTCAGTCTGCGCATGATCGACTTTCCGCTTGAAAAGGCTAGCTTCGATGCTTCCAGCAATCTGTCCGTCGATGAAGTCGAGAAAGTTGTCCGCGATACGGGCAGCCTTCTGACCGATGGCGACGTTCAGGTTGCCTCGCTCCATTATGTCGACCCGGCCCGATTTGGCGGTAATGATTCATATGCACTCAGCCCGCCGCTCGGTGTAAAGATCACGCAGGAAAATGTAAGCGTTGCACCGCGTGTTGCGGACGAAGAGACCAGCGAGGGTTTTTCGGAAGAACTAATACCCTTCCGCCTGACGGCTGACATCGGGCAAACCATGGAAGAGGCTGGCTATAGCGGCGAAGATAGTGCCCAAATCATCGATGCTCTCACAAGGCTGATGAATTCCCCGCGCCTGAAACAAGGCAGCGTTTTGCGCATCGGCACAGAAACCACCGGTGGCAAGGATAAAATCGTCAGGGCAAGTATATATAATGGCACCACGCATCTGGTAACGGTTGCGCTCAACGATCAGCAACACTATGTGCCATCCGATGCGCCGGAAGAGACGCCATTGTTGCAGACTGCATTCGATGGGAGCGTGACACCGAATGCTCTTCGCGGAAATCTGCCGACTGTCTATGATGGTATCAGCCGTGCCGCGCTTGCCTATGGCATGACCGAGCCAATGCGCGAACAATTGGTGAAAATGCTGGCATCCGATGTGGATCTTCAGTCGCAATTATCACCCAAAGATCATATTGATGCATTTTTCTCTTTGCCCGACGATCCTGACAAGCAGGACAAAGCCAATGACGATTCGCAACTACTGTATGTTTCGGCAACTTTCAGCGACGTAACACGAAAATTCTATCGTTATCAGGGTTCCGACGGCAGCGTCGACTATTATGACGAGAATGGCAAAAGTGCAAAGCAGTTCCTCTTGCGCAACCCGGTGCCAAACGGTGTGTTTCGCTCGCCTTTCGGTATGCGCCGGCACCCGATCCTTGGCTATAGCCGCATGCATGCAGGCGTCGATTGGGCAGCTCCGCGCGGAACACCGATCATTGCCGCAGGCAATGGTGTCGTTGAGGAAGCAGGGTGGAGCAGCAGCTATGGCAATCACACGCTGATCAGACATGCTAACGGTTATGTATCGAGCTATAACCACCAGAACGCAATTGCCAAGGGCGTGGTTGCCGGAGCTCGCGTCCGCCAGGGTCAGGTTATCGGCTATGTCGGTTCGACCGGTCTTTCAACCGGCCCGCATCTTCATTACGAATTGATCGTCAATGGCACGAAAGTGGACCCGATGCGCGTTCGTTTGCCCAATAATAAAGCTCTGGCGGGCAAGCAACTCGAAGCATTCAGGCAGGAACGCGATCGCATCGATGCCCTGCTGAACAACGACGATAATGGCACCAAGGTCGCCTCTAACGCGTCCTCCAAAAGCTGATAAAAAGCCGCTCTGGTTTTCCAGAACGGCTTTTTCACATCGGAAGAAAAGTCCCTAGAAAGGTTCCTGTTTTCACGGAATCGTAGAATCGCTCTAAATCTTTGTTTTTACGCATTATCCTACACATCGAAGCAGGATCAGAAATCAGTCCGGTGGACTGATTTCCCTACGAAGACGCTTCGCACTTTTGCTGGAAATGCTCTATTCGGTAAACTCCACCGTGGTTCCAGCCTTGACGAGCTTGGCCAGTTCCTCCGCATCCCAGTTCGTCAGGCGCACACAGCCATGGCTGGATGTCTTGCCAATCTTGGATGGTTCAG
>JAATGD010000336.1 GCA_015654965.1 Hyphomicrobiales bacterium | reverse complement strand
GGCCGCATCTCGCATTTCGGCCTTCTGGAAATGTCGCGCCAGCGTATTCGCGCCTCGGTTCTCGAAAGCACCATGCAGGTCTGCCCGCATTGCGGCGGCACCGGCCATGTGCGTTCGGATTCGTCCATGGCGCTGCATATCATCCGTGGCATCGAAGATTTCCTGCTGCGCCATTCGGGCTACGATATTGTCGTGCGCACGCCTGCGGCGTCTGCCCTTTATGTGTTGAACCACAAGCGCCAGTTGCTGGCCGATCTTGAAGGCCGTTTTGGTGCCGAAATCAGGATCGATGCTGATGAAAGCGTCGGTCATCAGCAGTTCGTTATCGACAAGGGCGCGCCTTCGACCCGTCCCGTCACCATCCAACCCATCCAGCCGATGGTCTATGAGGACGATATCGAAGACCCGGAAATCCCGATTGAGGACGACGAGGCCGAAGACGAAATCAAGGCTGAAGTGCCAGTGCGCAAGGAGCGCGAGGAAGAAGGTGAGCGCAACAAGCGTCGCCGTCGCCGGCGCCGTGGTGGACGTGATCGCGACAATCGCGAGCAATCGGCCGAGCAGGATGATGCTGAAGATGGCGACAGCAGCGACGATGAAAAGAGCGCTGAAACGCCGTCCGATACTGAATCCAGCGAAGAAGAACGTCGCCGCAAGCGTCGTCGGGGTCGTCGGGGTGGTCGCAAGAACCGTCGCGACGACGAGTTCAGTGCCAACAAGGTGCCGGATCCCGAATTTGTCGGCTACACGCCTGTTCTCCCTGTAAAGGCCGAGGTCAGCCCACAAGAAACAGCCGCGCCGGAAGTCCGCACAGTTGAAATCGTGGAAGCCGTTTCGGTAACGCAAACCATTGTCGAAACACCTGCGGAAGAGGCAAAGCCTGCACGCAAAACCCGCGCACGCAAATCGGCCAAGACCGAAAGCGCCGAACAGGAAGTCGTGTCGGTCGAAGCGCAGGAAGAACCGGCCAAGCCTGCACGCAAGAGCCGCTCCCGCAAGAAAGTCGAAGACGCGCCTGTTGAAGAAACGGCTGCGCCTGAAGCTGAAAAGCCCAAGCGTCGCACCCGCAAGGCGGTAGCAAAGCCTGCGGCAGAGGAAGTGGTCGTCGAAAAACCGGCAAAGCCCGTGGAGCCGGTCGTGACATCAAGCGCCAGCGAAGAGGAAAAGCCCAAGCGCGGCGGCTGGTGGCAGAAAAAGGGTTTCTTCTGAAATCTCTTTTCATAAAACATAAAAAAACCGGCGGAAACGCCGGTTTTTCTTTGGTATTTATAATCTCTGCGCTGGCAGCCATTGTTCGAGCCGGAGCACCGCCTCTTGCATCTCCTCGACCTTGCCCGCATAGGAAAAGCGCATGGTGCGGTGTCCGTCAAGCGGATCGAAATCAAGCCCCGGCGTGGCCGCTATATTGATTTCGGCAATCATTTTGCGGGCAAATTCCATGCTGTCATTGCTGAAACGCGAGACATCGCAATAGGCGTAAAACGCGCCATCCATGGGCGCGGCCAGTTTCAGCCCCATACGCGGCAGATGTTCCAGCAAAATAGCGCGGTTTTCGCGATAGCGATCCTTGATGCGTTCGAGTTCAATCGTCGCCTCAAAGGCTTTGATCGCGGCACGCTGCGAGAGTTCTGGTGCTGAAATATAAAGGCTCTGGCCAAGGCATTCCACGGCGCGCACGTCAGCCTCGGGCAGCACCATCCAGCCGATGCGCCAGCCAGTCATGCAATAATATTTGGAGAAAGAATTGATGACCGTGATATCGTCCGAAAATTTTAAAGCGCTGGTATCGCCGGTTTCATAGGAAAGCCGATGATAGATTTCATCGGAAATCACGCGAATCCCCAGAGCCTTAGCGGTTTCGATGATTTTGCCCAGTTCCGCATCATCGATCAGCGCACCTGTCGGATTGGCAGGGCTGGCAAACAGCACCCCCTTCAACGGCTTTTGCGCATGCGCTGCGGCCAATGCCTCGGCTGTAAGCGCCGGGGACGTGCCGTGGCTGGTTGGTATTTCAACCACTTCAAGCCCAAGGGCGGTCAATATATTGCGATAGGCCGGATAGCCCGGACGGGTGATCGCCACCCGGTCGCCGGGATCGAAATAGACGATGAAAGCGAGATTGAAAGCCGCCGATGAGCCTGTGGTGACGGCAATCCGCTGCGGCGAAACCGTAACGCCATAATGATCCTGATAATGCGCGGCGATGGCTTCGCGCAGTTCCATCAGGCCCAGCGCATCCGTATAACCGATACGTCCATCTTTCAAAGCGCGCTCTGCGGCCTCACGTACGATCTGCGGCGCCGGATCGGCGGGCTGGCCAACCGCCATGGAAATGATCGGATGGCCTGCTGCACGACGGCGGTTTGCCTCGGCCAGAACATCCATGGCATGAAATGGCTCAACCGCGCTGCGGCCGGAAAGAGTGATCAAATTTACCTCCACAATCGAACCGGATAGAACAATTCTCAACCCGCCGTATAAACGCCGGAATGATAAAGCAACAGCACCTTTATGACGTCGTGGATCATTGCGCGCAGATTTGGTGGTTTGAAGCCGGTCATCTGACAGGCTATAAGATTCGCGACCCATTGGAGAAGGACGACCAGCATCATGGTAGCACGGACTGCGCCATTTTTGGCCAAGTGCTTTTCTAACGGCGGATTTGTCCGCCGTTCGGTGGCCGCACTTTCAGCCCTTGCCATTGCCGCGACAGGCATCCTGCCCGCATCCGCGCAATCGCGTGGCGTGCCGATCGTGCGCGATGCCGAAATCGAAGCCCTTGTCGCCGATTATGCCGCCCCCATCCTCAAGGCTGCGAAACTGGGCGGTCGTGGTGTGCGTATCGTTCTCGTCAATTCGCAAAGCTTCAACGCCTTCGTGGATGGTCGCCGTATTTTCATCAATACGGGCGCGATCATGCAGGCGGAAACACCCAATGAAATCATTGGCGTGATTGCCCATGAAACCGGCCATCTGGCGGGTGGTCATCAGGACCGCCTGCGCTAACAGTTGAGCCGTGCCCGCACCATGGCGGTCATTGGCGCACTTCTTGGCGTCGGGGCAGGTGTCGCGGGTGCTGCCGCAGGCAGCAGTTCGGCGGCGGGCGCAGGTGGCGGTATTGCCTTGGGCAGTACCGAAATGGCCATGCGCACGCTGTTGAGCTATCAGCGCACCGAGGAAATGACTGCCGACCGGATGGCCGTCAACTATCTCAATTCCACAGGACAATCGACAAAGGGCATGCTCGATACATTCCAGCGTTTTGCCTCGGCCCTTTCGCTTTCCGGCACGCAGATCGACCAGTATCGCATCAGCCACCCTCTCCCGCGGGAGCGCATCGCCAATCTGGAAGAACTTGCGAAAAAAAGCCCCTATTTCAACAAGACCGATTCAACAGCCCTGCAATTGCGTCATGACATGGCGCGCGCCAAGATCGCCGCTTATTCGGACAATATGGGCGCATTGCAGCGCATGTTCCGCAGCAATCCCGGCGGACTTGCAGCCCGTTATGGCAATGCGATCACCACGTACCTCAATGGCTCGGCCCGCTCGGCACTGCCGAAATTCGATGCGCTGATCAAGGAACAGCCCAACAATCCCTATTTTCATGAAATGCGCGGCGAAGTGCTGATCAAGGCCAATGATGCGGCAGGAGCGGCCAAGGCTTTCCAGAAGGCCGTATCGCTTGATCCGCGCAAGTCGGCCCTTCTGCGCATGAATTATGGTCGGGCGCTCATGCTCACGGGTACGAAAGCCAATATGCCCACCGCCATCAAGGAGATTAAGGCCGGTATTGCTTCCGACCCCGAATTTCCGGGCGGTTATGGTTATCTGGCGCAAGCCTATGGCCAGCAGGGCGATATGGCCCTCGCCGACCTTGCGACAGCGGACCAGAACTATTATTCGGGCAATATCCAGCAGGCCAAGATTTTTGCCATTCGCGCACAAAAACAGATGAAATCCGGCACACCCGACTGGCTGCGCGCACAGGATATCATCAACACCAAAACAAAAAAGAAATAACGCCGCAGGTTACTGACCCAAAGCGAATATGGATTGGAATTTAAAATGAAAAAATCAGTTTCCATCGCTCTTGCAGGCGGCATTGCCGCACTCGCTATCAGCCTTAGCCTGCCATCCATTACAGCAGTCCCCGCACAAGCGGCTTCGTCTGCATCCCCTCTGGACCGCACGGAAGTCGAGAAAATCGTTCGTGATTATCTTCTGAAAAATCCAGAGCTTCTTCTTGAAATGCAAAATGCTCTGGAAACCAAGCAGGCCGCAGAAGCGCAGGCACAGGTCAAGCAGGTGCTCGCTGCCAACCAGAGCGCGCTTTATGATGCCAAGCACGATGCGGTGTTCGGCAATCCCGATGGCGATGTTACGGTTTACGAATTTTTCGATTATAATTGCGGCTACTGCAAACGCGCCCTGCCCGACATGCAGGCCATTTTGAAAAACGATCCCAATGTGCGCTTTGTGATGAAGGAGTTTCCTATACTCGGACCCGATTCCGTTCGCGCGCATATCGTAGCTCAGGCTTTCAAGGCGCTGATGCCGGAGAAATATGCCGAGTTTCACAGTGTCCTTCTCGGCGCACAGGAACGTGCGACAGAGGATTCAGCCATAGCCGATGCGGTGAAACTTGGCGCCGACGAGAAAGCATTGCGCGAAAAGATGAAAGACCCGGCAATCACCGGCGCATTTCAGGCAACCTATCAGCTTGCAACCCAGCTCAACATCACCGGCACGCCATCCTATATCATCGGCAACGAGCTTGTTCCCGGTGCGGTGGGCGCGGATGACCTCATTGAAAAAATTGCCGACGCACGCGCGGCTACCAAGACGAAGTAAGGTTCAGTCAATAAAGAGGCTTTAAACAGCTTACATATTCCAAAGAATAGCGGGAAAACCACGCAAGCCGGATATCTCACCTCAATTAAAAGGTTTCGACTTGCATCCAAGCTCTCTATATGGAAAGCGAAGTGTGACTGAAATTTCGTGGTAACGCGTATCGACTGCGGATGGATATGGCGAAAAGAGTTTATATTCTCAACGGCCCCAATCTCAATCTTCTTGGGAAGCGCGAGCCGGGCATATACGGTGCGGCGACACTCGCCGATATCGAAGCGGATTGTAGCCGTGAGGCTCACTCGCTCGGTTTCGACGTGGATTTTCGTCAGTCCAACCACGAAGGCGAACTGGTCCACTGGATTCAGGAGGCAGGCGATGAAGATGCCTATGTCCTGATCAATCCGGCAGCCTACAGCCACACTTCAGTTGCCATTCATGATGCTATTCGTGCGGCCAAGGTTACGGCCGTCGAGGTGCATCTTTCCAACATTCAT
>JAATGD010000381.1 GCA_015654965.1 Hyphomicrobiales bacterium | reverse complement strand
TTGCAACTTTGCGCGCACCATTGATCGCCGCGATGAACGGTCATGCGCTAGGCGGCGGGCTGGAGCTGGCAGGGTGCGCCGATATTCGTATTGCCGAGCGGCAAGCAAAAATCGGCCTGCCGGAAACTTCACTTGGCATGATTCCCGGCTGGTCTGGCACGCAACGGCTTGTGCGCCGCTTCGGTGGGCAGATCGTGCGCCGCATGGTGCTGGGTGGTGAGATGTTCACCGCTGAGGAAGCACTGTCGCATGGGCTTGTCGATCATGTGGTGGATGCCGGTGCAGCTTTGCAAGCGGCCAAGGATTATGCGGCGCGGGTAGCAAAACGCGGACCGGCTGCACTCGAAATTTCCAAATTGATGCTGTCGGTCGCCAATGGCGAAGACAATGGTACTGCAGTCGAGGCTCTGGGTTCTATCCTCGTTGCAAAGACCGGTGATCTGAAAGAAGGCGTGCGCTCGTTTACCGAAAAGCGCGAAGCGAATTTTAAGGGAGAATGGTAATGAGCGTCGTCGTAAAACCACAGCCGCTTAATGGTCTGGAAGTCCGTGAATTCTCCATGCTGATTGATGGCAACTGGGTGGGCAGTGAGAGCGGTAAGACGATTGAACGCGTTGCACCCGGCCATGGTGTGACCGTGAGTCGTTATCCGGCAGGAAATAAGGCCGATGTGGAACGCGCCGTTGCCAGTGCGCGCAAGGCTTTTGATGATGGGCGCTGGTCGTCCAAAACCGCTTCGCAGCGTTCGCTGGTTTTGCTCAAAGCCGCTGATTTGATCGAAGCGCGCACTGAAGAACTTGCCTATCTCGATGCGATTGAAGCCGGCAAACCAATTTCACAAGTACGCGGTGAAATTGCCGGCTCCGTCGATATCTGGCGCTACGCGGCAGCGCTTGCGCGTGATTTGCATGGTGAAAGCTACAACAATCTGGGCGACGGCACTTTGGGTGTGGTGCTGCGCGAGGCGATTGGCGTCGTTTCCATCATCACACCGTGGAATTTTCCGTTCTTGATCGTGGGCCAAAAGCTACCATTTGCTTTGGCAGCGGGCTGCACGGCAGTCGTAAAGCCTTCGGAGCTGACTTCCGGGTCAACATTGTTACTCGGCGAAATTCTAGCTGAAGCAGGTCTGCCGGATGGTGTGGTCAACATCATCACTGGAACGGGCGTAGACGTTGGCCAGCATATGAGCACGCATCCCGACGTCGACATGGTGTCGTTCACCGGCTCCACAGGCGTGGGCAAGCTCACCATGGCCAATGCGGCGCAGACGCTGAAGAAAGTATCGCTGGAGCTTGGCGGCAAGAACCCGCAAATCCTGTTCCCGAATGCGGATATGGATGCCTTTATCGATGCTGCCGTGTTCGGCGCATGGTTCAATGCGGGCGAGTGCTGCAATGCCGGTTCGCGTCTGATTGTGCATCGCTCGATTGTCGATGAGATTGTCGGGCGCATCGCTGATCTCTCGAAGAAGGTGATCGTCGGCGATCCCCTTGATGTCAGCACCCAAGTGGGTGCAATCATCACGTCACAGCATTTGAGCAAGGTTGGCGCCTATGTCGAACAGGCCAAAAAGGCTGGCGCGGCAATTGCTCATGGCGGCGATGTGCTGGATCTCGGCCTGGGCCAATATATGGGACCAACCATCATTGCAGGCGTGAAGGCTGATATGGCCGTGGCGCGTGAGGAAGTGTTTGGGCCGGTTCTGTCGGTGCTGTCTTTTGACACGGTGGATGAGGCAATTTCCATTGCAAATTCGGTCGATTACGGGCTTTCGGCTGGTGTTTGGAGCCGCGATTTCGACACTTGCATGAACATTGGCCGCAAGGTGCGCGCGGGTACAGTCTGGATGAACACCTTCATGGATGGCACACCGGAACTGCCTTTCGGCGGTTATCGTCAGTCAGGACTGGGCCGCGAGCTGGGCCGTCATGCGGTGGAGGATTATACCGAAACCAAGACGCTCAACATGCATATCGGTGCGCGCACCGGCTGGTGGATGCCGCAAGTCAAGTAAGGGAGACGGCGTTGGGAGGACAGCCGGATATCGTCATCATCGGATCGGGTATCGGCGGCGCGACAATGGCCGCTGGTCTTGCCGCGTCGGGTGCTGAAATTCTTATTCTGGAGGCAGGTGAGCGGCTTGCTGACAGGCCGGAAAACCGCGACCCGTGCGCTATTTTTCAGCGTGGTTTCTTTCGCCCGAAAGAGTTCTGGTATGAGACGGATGGCACTCCGTTCAATCCCGGAAATTATTACAATGTCGGCGGTAATTCCAAGTTCTACGGTGCGGTGCTGGTGCGTTATCGCCGCGAGGATTTTGCGGAAATGGCACATCTCGAAGGCGTGTCTCCGGCATGGCCCTTTGCCTATGACGAACTTGAACCCTGGTATTGCAAGGCGGAAGAGCTTTTTCAGGTGCGCGGCGAGCTTGGCGATGACCCGACTGAACCTTATCATTCAAAACCCTATTCTTATGCTGCGGTCCGTGACGAACGTCCGATTGCCGATGTGCGTGCGCAGTTGAAAAAGGCAGGGCTGCATCCGGCTTCTTTGCCATTGGGTGTTGATATCGAGCGCTGGCTGGCGAAGGCCAGAACGCCGTGGGATGCGCATCCAAATAGCAATGATGGCAAGATGGATGCCGAAACCTGTCCGTTGGCGACAGCACTTGAGCATCCTAATGTCCGGCTTGAAACATCGGCGCGTGTGACAAAGCTGGAAATCGGGCCGGATGGCAAAACAATCACGGCAGTTCATTATGTGAAGAACGGCGAGGCGCTGTTCCTGCGCCCCAAGCGGGTTATTCTATATGCCCTGG
>JAATGD010000302.1 GCA_015654965.1 Hyphomicrobiales bacterium | reverse complement strand
TGATGGAATTCCAGTTCGGCATGAACTGGAGCTATTACAGCCATTATGTCGGCGATATTTTCGGCGCGCCCCTGGCCATCGAAGGCATGATGGCCTTCTTTCTGGAAGCCACCTTTGTCGGGTTGTTCTTCTTCGGCTGGGACAAGCTGTCGAAAATAGGGCATTTGATGGCGACCTATGCCGTTGCCGCAGGCTCCAATTTTTCGGCGCTGTGGATTCTGATTGCCAATGGCTGGATGCAAAATCCGGTCGGCTCGGCCTTCAATCCTGAAACCATGCGCATGGAAATCACCGATTTCTTTGCAGTCCTCATGAACCCGGTGGCGCAGGCCAAGTTCGTGCACACGGTATCGGCCGGTTATGCGACCGCCGCCATGTTCGTACTGGGTATTTCCGCATGGTATCTGCTCAAGGGCCGTTCGGTCGAGCTTGCAAAGCGTTCGATGACGGTTGCAGCCTCCTTTGGTCTTGCCGCATCATTGTCAGTCGTCGTACTGGGCGATGAAAGCGGCTATCTCGCCAATGAACACCAGAAGATGAAGATTGCGGCCATTGAAGCCATGTGGGAAACCGAACCGGCTCCTGCATCGTTTACAGCCTTCGGCTTTCCCGATCAGGAAGCCCGCGAAACCCATTATGCCGTGCATATTCCATGGGTCATGGGGCTGATCGGCACGCGCTCGCTCACAACCCCCATTCAGGGTATCGAAGATCTGGTGAAGAACGCCGAAGGCCATATCCGCAATGGCATTGTCGCCTATGACGCGCTTCAGAAAATCCGCGCCTCTGGTGACACCAGCACAGTGCCGCAGGATGTGAAGGAGGCTTTTGCCGATAACAGCCAGTGGATGGGCTATGCGTTACTTCTTAAGCGCTATGTCGATGATCCGCGTGAGGCAACGGATGCGCAGATTACCCAGGCCGCCAATGATACGGTTCCGGGCGTCCTGCCACTGTTCTGGGCTTTCCGTATCATGGTCGGCATCGGCTTCGCGCTCATCCTTATCAATGGCACCTTCTTCGTGCTCTCGGCACGCCGCAGGCTCGATCATTATCCATGGTTACTGAAAGTGGCGGTCTTTGCCATTCCGCTTCCGTGGATCGCTGCGGAAATGGGCTGGGTGGTTGCCGAATTTGGCCGCCAGCCATGGATCATCGAAGGTATCCTACCGACCGCCGTTGCCGTCTCCAACCTTGGCGCTTCGACCGTGCTGCTGACGATTGCCGGTTTTGTCGCCATCTACACTGTCCTGTTCATTATCGAAATGGGCCTGATGCTACGCGCCATCAAGGATGGACCGGCACCGGACAGCAAACCTGAAGCCATGCTTGCGCCTGCCAGCATTGCACCTGCGGAGTAAGGATCATGATACTCAGCGATTTGTTGGACTATGAAACCCTGCGCATCATCTGGTGGGTGCTTCTGGGCGTGTTGCTGATCGGCTTTGCCGCCATGGACGGCTTCGATCTGGGTGTGGGCATCCTGCTGCCGTTTGTCGGCAAGACCGATATCGAGCGCCGTGTCGTCATCAATACGATCGGGCCGGTCTGGGAAGGCAATCAGGTGTGGCTTGTCCTTGGCGGCGGCGCCATCTTCGCCGCTTGGCCAGCGCTTTATGCTGTGTCCTTCTCTGGCTTTTATCTGGCGATGTTTACCATCCTGTTTGCGCTCATCCTGCGGCCTGTCGGCTTCAAATACCGCTCCAAGCGCGACAGCGAAGCGTGGCGCAGTGGCTGGGACTGGGCGCTGTTCATCGGCGGATTTGTTCCGGCGCTGATCTTTGGCGTGGCTGTCGGCAATGTGCTTCAGGGCGTGCCGTTCCGGCTGAACAACGATCTTCAGATTTTTTATGATGGTTCGTTCTTCGGCCTGCTCAATCCGTTTGCCTTACTTTGCGGTTTGCTGTCGGTCGCGATGCTGGCCATGCATGGCGCTTCATGGCTTGCGCTCAAGACCACGGACGAGGTGCAGGCACGGGCACGGCGTTTTGGCGCGCTTGCAGCTATCGCTACGATTGTTCTTTACGGACTTGCAGGTGTGATCAGCTGGTTCTGGATTTCCGGTTACCGGATTACCAGCGCCATTATCACCGATGGACCGTCCAATCCGCTACGCAAGGTTGTCGAACTCGACCATGGCGCATGGTTTGCCAATTATGTCAGCCATCCCGTGCTGCTGATAGCTCCGGTGCTTGGCATTCTGGGCGCGCTTGCGGTTTTCGCCAGCATTCGTGGAAGCGGCGAAGTTGCCCCGCTTCTCTATGGTAAGCTTGCGATCTTCGGCATTATTTCCTCGGTCGGTGTTTCGATGTTTCCCTTCATCTTGCCATCCTCGGTCGATCCCCGTTCGAGCCTGACGGTATGGGATTCCTCGTCCAGCCATACAACATTGTTCATCATGCTGGTTGTGACACTCATCTTCCTGCCGCTCATCCTTGCCTATACGTCATGGGTCTACAAGGTCCTATGGGGCAAGGTCGAGAAGACCATGATCGAAGATGAGAACACCCACGCCTATTAAATTGAAAGGAAAGAGAAATGTGGTATTTTTCCTGGCTTCTTGGGTTGCCGCTTGCGGCTGCTTTCGCGGTACTTAACGCCATGTGGTACGAGCTGATGGATGACCGGGCGCGCAAGCGTCTCGCCACCGACCCGACCGTCGAGCTTGCTCGTGAAGGCAAGAAACATCATTAATGTGTTTTCTAAACGTGAAAACAAGTTGAAACAAAAATCAGTCCCTCGGCAATTGCCGGGGAACCCATTGGTTTTGCGGTATGGCCGCACCGATATTATAGCTGAAATCCGCGACAGCCATGGTTGTTGTGTCAACCTCGCATTTGTAAGCAATGGCATACCATTGGGCATGGCTGCGAAAAGCACCATCGGAAACACTCAGGCCTGTTTCTGAAACCGAGCCGCTGCTGCGTGCCAGCATGTCGGGAAGTGTACCGGGGCGGTGATGGCGAATTTGCTCCAGCGCCTCGATATTGCAGATCTGGATAATACGCTTCTCTGGCGGTAACCTACCCAGCGCCTGTTTAACGTGCGGATTGGCAAGGGCATCTTTTGAGTAGAGTTTTCGTGCCTGTGTCAGCGTTTGAGATTCTGTCTTTACGGATGCAGTTTGTGCTGCTTTATCGGTCTTGCTGGGCAAAACCGGATCACCAATCGCCTGCACATTATTCTGCGCCGTACTCTGATCGCTTTTAGCGGGGGTGCTGTCTTCGCTGCCGGTTTTCTCCGGCTCTTTTTCAGATTGTGTCTCGGCGGACGCTGATTCAAATGCCTGAGGCTTTGGTGGTGCTAAGGGCGGAGTGGGGACCGGTTTTTCCTTTTCCGGTTCGGGCGGCGATACAAGCTCGACATTGATGGCTTGTTCGGTCGATGCCGGTGGCAATGACGGCAGGTGAACAATCAGCAGAAGCGCTACCGTCAGGTGCAAAAGCACAGAGGCTGCAAAACCCCATTGCCATTGTTTCGATGCGTTTTCCAGCGCATCCCGCATCTGTTGATCACTCTTCCATGTGTCTATCGGCAAAAACTATCAAGGAAGCGGTATAGACAGTTCCGCGACGAAATCATAGGCGTCGCCGCGATAGAGCGACTTGGTGAACTCGACCGCGCGACCCGAGGCGAGATAGGAAATGCGCTCGATGGAAAGCCCCGCGTCACCCGCCTTCACACCAAGAATGTGCGCATCGGGATCCTTGATATTACAAGCAGAAATGCGCTGCACCGCGCGCACCGGGTGAAAGCCGGTCCGGGCCAGTTCTGCATAAAGCGAGCCTTTGACAAGATCGGGATCGGGCAGGATTTCACTCGATAGGCTGGCGCGTTCAATGGCGAGCGGCAGGTCGCTTGCCATGCGCAGCCGCCCCAGACGCGCGACACGCGTTTCCGATGCAACGCCAAGCTTCATCATTTCTTCGGGTGAGGGATAATGAAGCCCACGCTCCAGCCATTTGGATTTGGTGGAGACGCCGCGCCGCGCCATATCCTCGGTAAAGGATGTCAGCATCGAGAGCGATTGCTGTACCCGTTCGCCGGGACGCACGACAAATGTACCGGAGCCATGACGGCGCACCAGAAGGCCGGTTTTGACCAGATCATCGACCGCACGGCGTACCGTCACGCGACTGATATTTGCATATTCGGCAATATCGCGTTCGGGCGGCAGTGCTTCGCCATCAGCCAGATGGCCGGAACGGATGGCGTTTTCCAGCGATTGCCGCAACCGCATATAAAGTGGCCCGCCGCCCAATGCGGGTGCGACACCTTGCAGGTTCTTGGGCAGAAAGGCGCTGAAATGATTGCTCATTATTGTGGCCCGCCATAGCGTTTGAGCGCCAGTTGCAAAGCGCCGGTCAGCGCGTCAGCCTGCGGTGCAACCAGAATCGCTTGCTGTGATTGCGGCAGCCATTCGATATAGAATTTTGCCATGCCGCCAAGCAGGCTGATACGTTTGGCTCCCTGCTTGATCAGCATTGCAAGTGTTTCGCTGACATGATGCGCGCTCTGTTCTAGAAGCATGCGCGCAATCGAATCGCCCTTTTGCGCATATTGAAAGACACGTGGTGCATAGGTGCCGAAATCCCCCGGTTTGGCGGTCCATGCAAATTCCACCAGATTGTCCGGTCTGTTGCCAAATTCATCGAGTACGTCTTTTGTAAGCGCGCTTCCCGCATTAATGCCATCATGCACCAGCAGGCATTCCTGTAACAGGCTTTGCCCAAGGCGCGCGCCGCTGCCCAGATCGCTCAACGGAAAGCCCCATCCGCCGACCGAATGAATGCTCCCATGCTGGCGGATGATATAGGCGGTGCCGGTGCCCAGAATGGCGACAACGCCATCCTGCTCGCCAAGTGCGCCTTGCAGCGCGATCAATCCGTCAAATTCCACATCGCTATGGGCAAAAGGCAAGGCGCGTTCAATGGGCGCGCCCGCACCCTCGACATTGCCGCCAGCAAGACCGAGAACGGCATGGCTTTGCGCATAATGGCTCTGTTCCAGTCCCGCATCGGCAAAGGCATGGTCGATGGCTGTGCGCAGATTGACGAGCGACGTTTCGGGGTCGGTAACGATATTGGCTGAGCCGCTTTGGCCACGTCCCAGAATCGCACCATCGCGGCCCGCAACCACCGCCCGGCAGCCGGTACCGCCACCATCCACGCCAATGAAAAATTCTGCCATGCAATACCTCCATCGCGAGGATACCAAAAAAATACCATTAACCAAGCAGATTTATTGGCTTTGTGGAAATCGACTTATATCATTGATAAAATATGGTAAATTATTGTCATGTGAAAAATTGTAGGAGAAATTCGTAAACTTCTCTGGACAATTGGTACGTCTTTGGCATTAAATTAGAACAAAGGGGAAGCGCAATTCCGCCTCTTTTGCGTATCGGCGCTTTAACACGGGAGAACTAAAATGGGTCGCAATTCATTGAAATTCATGCTGCTCGGGTCCACGCTACTGGCATCGGGTTCGGCGGCACTTGCGCAGGACGTCACGCTGAGCGTTGAAAGCTGGCGCAATGATGATCTGCAAATCTGGCAGGAAAAGATCATTCCGGCTTTTGAAGCCAAAAATCCAGGCATCAAGATCAATTTCGCACCGAGCGCGCCGACCGAATATAATGCGGCGCTCAACGCCAAGCTCGATGCCGGTTCCGGTGGTGATCTGGTCTCCTGCCGTCCGTTCGATACCTCGCTCGAACTTTTCAACAAGGGCAAGCTTGCCGATCTGACTGATCTGGAAGGAATGAAAAACTTCTCTGATGTCGCCAAGGCGGCGTGGAGCACGGATGATGGTTCCAAGACTTTTTGCGTACCGATGGCCTCGGTTATTCACGGTTTCATCTATAACAGGGAAGCTTTCGACCAGCTTGGTCTGAAAGCGCCCGCGACCGAAGCTGAATTCTTTGCGCTTCTCGACAAGATCAAGGCAGATGGCAATTATATCCCCATGGCCATGGGCACAAAGGATATGTGGGAAGCCGCAACCATGGGCTACCAGAATATCGGCCCGACCTACTGGAAAGGTGAGGAAGGCCGCAAGGCACTGATCGCAGGCAAGGAAAAGCTGACCGATCCGCAATGGGTGGAGCCGTTTACGGTTCTGGCCAAGTGGAAGGATTATCTTGGCGACGGCTTTGAGGCGCAGACCTATCCAGACAGCCAGAACCTTTTCACGCTAGGTCGCGCGGCGATTTATCCGGCCGGATCATGGGAAATCGGTATTTTCAACACGCAGGCGCAGTTCAAGATGGGCGCATTCCCGCCGCCGGTGAAGAATGCGGGCGATACCTGCTATATTTCCGACCATAACGATATAGGTATCGGGCTGAATGCCGCAAGCAAGAATGCCGAGCAGGCCAAGGTGTTCCTCAACTGGGTAGCGTCGCCTGAATTTGCGGAAATCTATGCCAATGCGTTGCCGGGCTTCTTCAGCCTCAATTCGACAGCCGTGAAACTTTCCGATCCGGTCGCGCAGGAATTCGTCTCATGGCGTGAGAAGTGCAAGCCGACGATCCGTTCGACCTATCAGATCCTGTCGCGTGGTACGCCGAACCTCGAAAATGAAACATGGGTGCAGTCAGCCAATGTCATCAATGGAACGGTGACACCGGAAGAGGCGGCCAAAAAACTGCAAGACGGTCTCGACAGCTGGTACAAACCGGCTCAGTGACTGTCGCAGCAGGCCATGGGCGGTGCTTGCGGGGGCGGCGCCGTCCGTGGTTGTTTGCTGTTTTTGATGCGCGTCTTGCGCTAAAAATAAGGAGAGGCGGTCGGCTTGCCGTGATGGCGCGATGGCCCGTATAGCGTCGAGAAAAGCGAAAACCCTATGAGCCAATCTGCCGACATGACGGCCATCACGCATAAGCGTCCATGGCGCTGGCATATCCTCGTGTTCCTTCTGCCTTGCGTGCTGGTCTATACGGTTGTGATGGTGTTGCCGCTGATCGAAACCTTGCGGCAGGCCTTTTTCAACGTGGTTGACGGCGAACGAACCTTTGTGGGGCTAGCCAATTTCAAGGTCTTGTTCGGTGATGCAAACTGGTCCATTGATTTCTGGAATGCATTAAAAAACAATGTGATATTTTTCTTTATTCATATGTTGGTGCAAAACCCGATCGGCATTCTTCTTGCCGCCATGCTCTCCTTGCCGAAACTCAGATTTGCCGCTTTCTATCGCACGGCGATTTTTCTGCCGACCCTTCTTTCCTTTGTGATCGTCGGCTTTATCTGGAAGCTCATCCTGTCACCGATCTGGGGTGTAGCACCTTGGATGATGGATATTGTCGGGCTGAAATGGCTGTTCGGGCCATGGCTTGGCAAGGCAGACACGGCGCTCGTCACCGTCTCGCTTGTTTCCGTCTGGCAGTTCGTCGGCATTCCGATGATGTTGATCTATGCCGCACTCCTTAACATTCCCGATGAAATCATCGAGGCTGCGGAATGCGACGGCATTACCGGCTGGAGCCAGTTTTTCAAGATCAAGCTCCCGCTGATCCTGCCGTCCATAGGCCTCATTTCGGTGATGACATTCGTTGCCAATTTCAACGCTTTCGATCTCGTCTATTCGATGCAGGGCGCGCTGGCCGGTCCCGACAAATCGACCGATATTCTCGGTACATTTCTTTATCGCACCTTCTTCGGCTTCCAGTTGCAACTGGGTAATCCATCGATGGGCGCGACCATTGCCGCCGTCATGTTCCTGATCATTCTTGCAGGCGTGTCGCTTTACCTGTTCGGCATCCAGCGCCGTATGCGCCGCTATCAGTTCTGAGGAGGAACTATGTCAAAAGCCCGTACATCGCCTCTTCGTTCCACGCTCGTTCATGCGGCGCTGATCTTCTACATGGCTATCGCCATCTTTCCGGTGGCGCTGACGCTGATCAACTCGTTCAAGAGCCGCAACGCGATTTTTCGCGAGCCGATGCATTTTCCAACCATGGAAACATTCAGCCTGATCGGCTATGAGACGGTGCTCAAACAAGGCTCGTTCCTGACCTATTTCCAGAACAGTGCAATCGTGACGGTGGTTAGTATTTTCCTCGTCATATTGTTTGGCGCCATGGCAGCTTTCGCGCTTGCTGAATACCGTTTCAAAGGCAATACGCTTATGGGGCTTTATCTCGCCATCGGTATCATGATTCCGATCCGCCTTGGTACGGTGGCGCTGTTGCAGGGCATGGTCGCCATGGGGCTGGTCAATACGCTGACCGCGCTCATTCTCGTTTATACTGCGCAAGGCCTGCCGCTTGCCATCTTCATCCTGTCGGAATTCATGCGCACCGTGTCGGATGATCTGAAAAATGCCGGACGTATCGACGGCATGTCGGAATATGCGATCTTTTTCAAGCTGGTGTTACCGCTCATCCGTCCTGCCATGGCAACGGTTGCCGTCTTCACCATGATCCCGATCTGGAACGATCTGTGGTTTCCGTTGATCCTTGCGCCAAGTGAAGCCACCAAGACGGTGACGCTTGGCGCGCAGCTTTTCATCGGCCAGTTCGTCACCAACTGGAACGCGGTACTGGCGGCCCTGTCATTGGCGATGCTGCCGATCCTCATCCTCTATGTCATTTTCTCGCGGCAATTGATCCGTGGCATTACCGCGGGAGCCGTCAAATGAGTGTTGAAACGCCCATTCGTGCCCTTGTGGCAGGCCTTGGCAATATGGGGCGCAGTCACGCGCTGGCCTATCATCGCAATCCGGGCTTTGAAATTATAGGCCTCGTGAACCGCACGAAAATTGTTGTGCCGGACGAACTGGCACCTTATGATATTTACCCGGATTTCCATGTGGCCCTGCGGGAACTGAAACCCGATCTTGCCTGTAACGCCACCTATT
>JAATGD010000111.1 GCA_015654965.1 Hyphomicrobiales bacterium | reverse complement strand
GGACAAAAGACCTCAAACGCTGGGCTGCTCTGCGTGGCAAACCGCTCAGCTTCGAGAACCGCGCTGCTCTTTCTGATCCGACGCCTGCCGGTTTCCTCGTGATCGCGGCGCAACTTGAAGGCAAGGACTGGCTGAAACTGGTAAGAGCATATCATGAAGCCTTCTGGGGTGAGGTACGTGATATCGGTAATGCGGATGTGCGCCAGGCCATTGCCGATGCTGCCGGATTTGATGGTGCGGCGCTTGAAGTCCACGCACAAAGCGACGACGTTCAGGCCATCTGGAAATCAAATTATAATGTTGCCAAAGACGCTGGTGTTTTCGGTATCCCAACCTTTCGCTATGAGGATGAACTCTACTGGGGACAGGATAGCCTGCCTTTTCTTGATCGTCATCTGAACGGCGAAAAGATCCTCGGTTGATGACGGGCTTGGTAAAAAGCGATCAAATGCCTCAAAGGTTGCTCCATTTTCAGCCTATGAAACGCTTATAATTTGAGTTGATTTCCGACCGTGATTGACCACATCAGTCATGGTCGGGCCACCATAAGCATAGCTATAATTTTAATGCCTTGATAACACTCAAAAATTTCTGGAAAATAAATAAATATTATAGAAATTCTTCATTGATCTGACAATTCACCTTTGACATTCATTTTAAAATCTGCACGCAATATTTTTTCCGGGTTGACGGAAATTCGGCCCCGCCAGGCGCGAATATTCGAAAATCATTTTATGTTTCGCACATAAGTTGAAAGCGCTTTTCTCATGAAATGGACTTGAACCTATTAGGCTGAACACTCCTGAAACATAGGAACAGGGGTGGCCTCATGGTTTCTAAACCTTCATTTCAATCCTTATCACGGCGTGGCTTTATCGCGGCTTCAGCGGCAGGTCTTGGCGCATTTGCTCTCGGTGGCTCCGGTGTGGCGCAACGCGCATTTGCGCAAACACCTGCTGGCTCGCTCAGAACCATCAAGCTTGCATGGGGGCAGACAGCCGTTTGTCAGTCGCCAATATCAGTGGCCTTGAAACAGGGGCTTTTCGAGAAATACGGCCTTACCGTCGAGCCGGTCAATTTCTCCGGCCCGACCGATCAGTTGCTACAGGCCATTGCGACAGGCAAGGCAGATGGCGGCATCGGCATGGCGCTGCGCTGGTTGAAACCGCTTGAACAGGGCTTCGATGTCGCGCTCACAGTCGGTACGCATGGCGGTTGTATGCGCCTGCTTGCGGCTCCTGATTCCGGTATCAAGTCGATTGCCGATCTCAAAGGCAAGAAAGTCGCCGTTAGCGATCAGGCAAGTCCAATTCGCAATTTCTTCGCCATTCAGGCTGCCAAGCAGGGCATCAACCCCGACACCGAAATCGAATGGCTGCAATACCCAGCCGATCTTTTCGGTGAGGCCCTCAAGAAGGGTGAGGTTCAGGCGGTAGCTGGTGACGACCCGCATGCCTATCTTCAGCGTGAACGCGATGGCCTTTCGGAAATTGCCACCAATCTCGATGGCGAATATGTCAATTCCGCCTGCTGTGTGCTGGGCCTGCGAGGCAGTCTGGTACGCGATGAGCCGGAGGTTGCGTCCGCGATTTCGCGCGCCATCGTGGAAGCACAGGCATGGACCGCAGCGCATCCCGACGAGACGGCGGAAATTTTCGCACCGTTCGTTCCCGGAAATGTGTCGCCGGTCGACGTGGCTGCTATCCTGCGTAGCCACACCCATGATCATCATTCAACAGGCGAAGCCCTGCGAAAGGATGTGGCGCTTTTTGCCAATGAACTCAAGCTGATCAACGTCATCCGTCCGAACACCAATGCGGATGCCTTCGCGGAAAAGATCGTCGCAAATGTCATCACCTGACAGTGTTTATGTTCCAGGAGCGGCAGAGGCATCCCTTGCCGCTCCAGAAACCGCACGCTTCATCTGGCCGATCATCGCCGTTCTGTCCTGGGCCGTGGTCACGGGACTTGCCATTGGCCTGCCTGATAAGGTTGTCGGTTTTGCCGAACCGCTTTATGTGCCGCAAACCCATCGCCTGTTTATCGGCTGGACGATCATACTGGCAATCGGTGCGGCTGTATCAGTAGTCTATCCAGTCTTTGGCAAAAAACTGGCTTACTGGTCGCCGTGGCTGGTGGCCATTGCGGTTTTCGTCGGTATATGGGAACTGCTGACGGCCAAATTTGCCGTGCTGCCAGTGCCTTTTTTCATGCCGCCCTCTTCGCTGCTGGAGGTCTATATCGATGATTGGCCGCGTCTTCTGGACAGCCTTTTCAGCTCTTTCAAGCTGTTGGCGTCTGGTTTCGCGCTTGGTGCAATCGCAGGCTTTCTCACTGGCATTGCGATTGGCTGGATTCGTGCCGTGGGTTACTGGGTTCACCCTGTCCTGCGCTTTCTGGGACCAATTCCATCAACCGCTCTGCTGCCGATGGCGTTCTATTTTTTTCCTTCCGGCTTTTCCGCCGCCATTTTCTTGATTGCACTCGCAACATGGTTTCCGGTCACGGTTCTCACATGGTCGGGCGTGGCGAGTGTCGACAAGGCTTATTATGACGTGGCGCGAACACTCGGTGCCAACCAGCTTTTCCTGATTTTGCGCGTCGCCATTCCTGCCGCCCTGCCCCATGTCTTTGTGGGGCTTTTCATGGGCCTTGGCGCGTCCTTCTCGGTGCTGGTTGCCGCCGAAATGATGGGTGTCAAATCCGGCCTCGGTTGGTACCTGCAATGGGCGCAAGGCTGGGCTGCATATAATAATCTTTATGGCGCTCTCATCATCATGGCGATTGTGTTCTCCGGCCTGATCACCCTGCTTTTTGCTGTGCGCGACCGCGTACTGACATGGCAGAAGGGAGATGTGAAATGGTAGAGGTCGCTATCAAGGCACCCGAAGAAAACACACGCGGTGCCCATATCTAAATAAACGATGTCAGTCACCGTTTCGGACTGGAGGGCAAAAGCCTTCCCGTTCTTGACAGAGTGTCACTTGATGTCGCGCCGGGAGAATTCGTTGCCATTCTTGGCCCTTCCGGCTGTGGCAAAAGCACCTTGCTGCGCCTTGCCGCCGGACTGGAAGTGCCAAGCTCTGGCAACATCCTGTCCGATGGGGAGAGAGTGCTCACACCCGATCCCTCCCGGATTGTGGTCTTTCAGGACCCGACACTTTATCCATGGCGGACGGTGGAAGCCAATGTCGCCCTTGGATTGCAGGCGCGTGGCGTCTTGAAGACACACAGGCACCGTGTTGCGGAAGCCATTGATCTCGTCGGGTTGAGCGGTTTCGCCAATGCCTATCCTCGTCAGCTTTCCGGTGGTATGGCGCAGCGGGCTGCTCTGGCGCGTGCGCTGGTTAATGACCCGAAACTCCTCATTCTGGACGAGCCGCTGGGAAAACTCGATTCATTGACCCGTCTCGCCATGCAGACGGAACTGCTGGACCTCTGGCAAAGAAACGGATTTACGACATTGCTCGTCACCCATGATGTCGAAGAGGCAATCTTTCTTGCCCAGCGGGTCATCATCTTCAGCGACCGGCCAGCCGCCATCAAAGCCGAACTGACTGTCGACCTTCCCTATCCACGGCACAGGGGCGACCCGAAGCTGGCTGAATTGCGCAGGCAGGCGCTCTCGCATCTCGGCCTCGATGTCAATTGGTAAAACTTCAAGGAAATACTATGCTGAAACAAATCTTGCTTGTCGGCGCATTGCTGATCGGATCGACGTCTTCCCTTCTCGCCCATGCGCATTTGTCGCGTTCCGAACCCGCGGAAGATGCCACGCTCAAAACGCCGCCGCAGATTATTTCGATCGAATACACGGAAGCGCTGGAACTCGGACTGAGTAAGCTCGTCCTGACCGACGCCAGCGGTACCGCTATTGAGACCGGCAAGCTTGAGCATGTGGACGGCAACCCGAAAACGCTGGCTGTAAAGCCGCCTGTTCTGAAACCCGGCACTTACAAGGTAGAATGGGGTGCGGCTTCCGTCGATACGCATCGCACGGAAGGCTCTTTTTCCTTTACTGTCGCCCCTTGAGGACAGGTTAGCGCAATGACAATGATGGATTTTGTCATTGCGCTGGCGCGATGCCTGAACATTGCCGGACTTGCCCTTCTTGCAGGCGCACTTTTTTTTCGTATCGCGCTTTTTCAGACACCGCAAAGAGACAACCAGACGGCACGGGGTTTTTCGCGTGACTGGTTCCGCCTTTGCGTCATATCGCTTGCTTTGGCGAGCGCTGGATTGCTCCTATGGGTGCCACTTCAGACCGCCGCACTGATAGGCGGCACCAGTCTGCTTGCTGTGATACAGGCGCTTGCCACTGTTTTGCTTGGCACGGCATTCGGAAACGCTGCAAGCCTGCGCGCCATTCTCTTCATTGTAATAGCTCTGCTTTTGTATCCGGCGATGCGCATCGCATGGCTACGTGTGTTTGTGCTATTGCTGGTTCTTATTGCCATGCTGCTGCAATTGCGAATGGGGCATCCGGCAGCGGCAGAAAATATCGGCCTTCCGCTTGCCGCAGGCGCGCATCTTGTTGCGGCTTCACTGTGGTTTGGATCGCTGCCACCACTGTTCATCCTGTTGCGCCACTCCACATATGAAGGACTGCGCGTTGCGCGAAAATTTTCAATTTTCGGTATCGCATTTGTGCTCGTTCTTCTCAGCAGTGCAATTGCTGCGGGATGGTTTCTGGCGGGTGGCCTGCCTGGTCTCGCCGGCACGGTTTATGGCAACATTATTCTCCTTAAAAGCATCCTTTTCCTGTCGATGCTGACGCTTGCTGCCTTGAACCGGCTCTATCTCAGCCGGAAAGGCGCTTCCGGCACCGGATTGAAATATGCGCTTGTCGTTGAAGCCTTACTGGGTGCGTCCGCTTTTATTGCGGCTTCTCTATTGGCAACACAGCCGCCCGCCATTCATGAAGATGTGACATGGCCCTTCGCCTATCGCCTGCGCGACCATATTTTCAGTGATCCGTTTCTGATGGACATGCTCTGGCGCAGTTTGAAGCCATTTGCCGTTGCGGCATTGATCCTTGCCTGTGGAGTATTCTTTGCAAAATGGCGCTGGTTTGCGCTTGCGCTTGGAATTGCGACAGCCTTTCTATTCGCCCAGCCGTTGCGATCCAGCCTCTTTCTGGAAGAAGCCAATCCGGCAAGTTTCCTGCGATCGCCTACAGGCTACAGCACGATTGCAATCGCACGCGGTGAAACGGCTTTTCAAAAACAATGTTCATCCTGTCATGGCAATGACGGGCGCGGGCGCGGTGCACTTGCAACCGGCGATCCTGCCTGGCCGCCGGACCTGACCGCACCGCTTTTCGCATCGCGCAGCGATGGAGAATTATACTGGACTATCTTGAAAGGCCGCGTGACCAAAGGCGGGGTTCGATCCATGCCCGGTTTCGAGGAGCGTCTTGACACGAAAACCGTCTGGTCGCTGGTAGATTATATGCGCACGATTGGCTCGGCCCGTAATATCGCCCTTCCTTTGCCTGACGGTGAAGTGCCGCCAGTACGTGCGCCACAATTGCAACTCACCTGTCATGGAAGCCGCTACAATCCGGGCCAGATACCGGATGCGTTCATGCTTATCACAATCGAAGACAAGACACTTCGCGCCGAACGCATAGATGAGAGCGGAAAACGTGAGACATGCGCGGTTTCCGACCAGACTGCCTTTCCCGCTTATAGGCTTCTCGTCCGCCACCAGAGCAACACCGGCCTGCTGATCGATGGTGATGGCTGGATAAGATTCCGCTGGCAGCCGGGAAAAACCATACCCGCAGAAGCGCTTGCGGCCGCAATCCAGAAAGCTCGAAGCAAGCCGGTAACGAGCCTGAAGGACGGGCATCATTTGTGAATGGCAACGGTAAAACAAACAAAGAAGGGAGCAGAACCATGGGCCGTATTTATAAGGGTTTTTCAGATCTGATAGGCAATACGCCACTCGTACACCTTGAACGCTTGCAGCAATTACATAACGTATCAGCGCAACTTCTTGCAAAGATTGAATATCTCAATCCGGCAGGTAGCGTTAAGGACAGAACCGCATGGGGCATCATCAGCGAGGCCGAGCGTGAGGGAAAAATCAAATCCGGTGATCTGCTTGTGGACCTGACAAGCGGTAATACCGGCATCGGGCTTGCGGCGGTGGCGGCAGCGAGGGGCTACAGAACCAAATTCTATCTGCGCGATACGATCAGTGAAGACAAGATCAGCATTCTGCGTCAGTTCGGTTCTGAAATCGTGCTGATCAGCAATGACGATCTTTTGCAGCCGGATGGGCTACAGAACGCTCTCGACCGCATCCGTAAGGAAAACCCGGATGCTTTTTATACCGGTCAACGGTCCAACGACGCCAATCCGTGCATTCATTTTGCCACCACGGGGCCGGAAATCTGGCGCGATACGGATGGGGCAGTCGATATTCTGGTCAGCACAGTGGGAACCGGCGGTACGGTTTCGGGTACCGGACGTTACCTCAAAGAAAAAAATCCGAACCTGAAAGTCATTGTGGTTGAATCAACAGCGGATTCACTGCCATCCGTTGAAAACCCGAACGCCGACACGATTGAAGGTGTTCATAAGGTAACAGAGATCGATGCAGCCATATTGCCGGAAAACTACGACAATTCCATCGCTGACGAGATTATAGCGGTGACAACCGATGAAGCCCGCCATGCCGCGCTATCTGTTGCACGCGAAGAAGGATTTTTCGTCGGCACATCATCGGGTGCGGCAATCGCCGCCGCAATCAAAATCGCAAGCCGTCGCGACAATGCAGGAAAAACCATCGTGACAATCTTCCCCGATAGTGGCGAGCGCTATCTCTCCCTGTTCGAGTCGCTTCCCTGATATGACGTAAAAACGCCACAAAAAAATCCCGCCGGATAGCTTTTCCAGCGGGCGCTTATATCATTTGCCTATTTGAATTTTGGCAGTCCCGGCGGGTTGGTTTCCGATTGCGACAGCGCTTCTTCGGATAGATGCCAGCGCTCCAGAATGCGCGCATAGGTTCCGTCCTTGATCAGACCGTTGGTGGCAATGGTCAGCGCGTTCGCCAGACCACTACCCTTGCGGGTGGTGATCGCCACATCGGAACGATCCGGCCAGCCAGCGCTCAATGTGCCAACACGCTTGATATTATCGTCACGCGACGCAATGAACACCAATTGACCATGTGGCTGGACGATCACATCCGCGCGGCCTGACTGAATCGCTAGCAGGCTTACGGCTTCATCATCAAAATATTGCAGTTCTGCCGGTTTCAGACCTGCTGCAACATTCTGTTCGTTCCATCTGACCAGTATGCGCTCCTGATTAGTACCGGACTGGACAATGATCCGTAGCCCGGCAATGTCTTTTGGTTCCTTGATGGAAGTGAGCGCACTGTCTTTCTTGACGAAAAACCCGTGCAGACCTTGCCGGTAGGTGGAAAAGTCGAACTTTTCCTTACGCTCCTCGGTGACGCCGATATTGGAAACCACAGCATCGTATTTTCCCGATGCCAATCCCAATGGCCAGTCAGCCCATGCAGTCGGAATAAGCTCAAGTTCAAGCCCAAGACTTTCCGCGATAGCCAAAGCATAATCCGGGTCCGCTCCAACCACAGTCTTCGCATCCGTCGCATAGGCTGCGAGCGGCGGCCCGCCGGGATTGTCCGCGACCGTCAGCTTGCCCGGCGTGACGAATTTAAAGTCTTGGGGAATGGCGGCAATCGCTTCTTCATTGCGTTGCGCATGAACCCGCCCCGCCTGCTCAGGCGAGAGATCAAACCCACCATTCGTGTCCGCCGCCATGGCGGGTAAGGCAGCACTGAAAAGAACGCCCGCCAGCAAAGGCCGCAACGTCTGAAATAGGCTCATTCTGTTTTCTCCATTATGCATAAAATACACGCGGGCTGGCAGGCATCCCCTCCTGCTAACCCGCTCCCCATCCTGTCAGGAAGCAGTTTTTGGTAGTCCGGGCGGATTGGTTTTGGATTCGGTAATGCCTTCCGATTCAAGCTGCCAGCGCTTGAGTACCTCACCGTATTTTCCGTTCTTGAGCAAATCATTGAGGGCAAGCGTAAACGCATCGGCAAGACCCGAACCCTTGCGCGTCGCAACGGCGATCTCCGCAGCCAGCGGCCATCCACCGCTCACTATGCCGACGAGTTTCGTCTTGCCATTGGTGGCCGCCGCATAGGCGAGCGTCGCATTGGGATCGAACCGCGCATCCGCGCGACCGGATTGAATCGCCAGATCGGCAACCGCCCGATCATCGTAATACTGCACTTCTATGGGCTTCAGACCGGCAGCGACATTCTGGCGATCCCATTCCAGAAGAATCTTTTCCTGATTGGTCCCCGGACTGGTGATGATCTTCAGCCCTGCGATATCCTTCGATTCCCTGATCTCCTTGATCGGGTTGTCGGACTTGACATAAAAGCCCAGAACATCGTTGCGATAGGTGGAGAAGTCGAACTTCTCCTTGCGCTCTTCCGTTACTGTTACATTGGAAATAACAGCATCGAATTTCCCGGAAGACAAGCCGAGCGGCCAATCTTCCCATGCCACCGGAACGATCTCCAGTTCAAGCCCCAAGGAATCTGCGATCAACGAGGCGAATGCAGGATCAGTTCCAATCAGTGTCTTCGTGTCTGTCGCAAAAGTCACAACCGGCGGTTCCCAAGGATTGGAAGCCACGGTAAACTTACCGGGACTAACGAATTTGAAATCGGGAGGAATCTTGGCAATAGCCGCCGGATTCTTCTCCGCCCGCACCCGTTCTGCGAAAACCTTGGGGCTGAGATCAAGCCCGCCCTCGCTGCGCGCTGCCCCTATGCCTAGCAATGCAGCAATTACAATGCCGGATGTCCAATAACCGGCTTTTCCAATCAATGTCATGCGCCCGTCTCCTTTAGCCTGATGACGTTGTTGTCACAGCAGACCGCTGTGGAATTAAAGAACCTTGGCCAGAAATTCGCGGGTTCGCGGATGCTGCGCATCGTTGAAAAGCTGTGCTGGCGATCCGGTTTCGATGATGTTGCCCGCTTCCATGAAAACGACCCTATCGGCCACTTCCCGTGCAAAACCGATTTCATGCGTCACAATGATGAGCGTCGTACCTGTGCGAGCCAGTTCCTTGATGACATCAAGTACCTCTCCGACAAGTTCGGGATCGAGTGCGGATGTCGGTTCATCGAAAAGAATGACTTTGGGTCGCAGCGCCAGAGCGCGGGCGATGGCGACACGTTGCTGCTGGCCACCCGATAATTGCCGTGGATAGGCATGCGCCTTGTCTGCAAGTCCCACACGTGAGAGCAGTTCCACCGCCAGCCGTGTAGCTGCCGCCTCGCTCATACCGCGCACCTGTATCGGTGCCTCGATGATGTTCTCCAGAACCGTCATATGCGGAAAGAGATTGAAACTCTGGAACACCATCGCGATATCGGCGCGACGCTTGAGAACGTCTTTTTCCTTCAATTCGTAAAGGGTGTCGCCTGCCTGGCGATATCCGACCAGTTCACCATCGACCGAGATGAAACCCTCATCGACGCGTTCAAGATGATTGATGCTGCGCAGCAGCGTGGATTTTCCCGATCCCGATGGTCCCAGAATGGCTGTCACGCTGCCTGCAGGGATGGATAATTCGACATTATCGAGCACCTTGGCAGTACCAAACCATTTGGAAATGCCATGGATATGAACCGGCGCGCCGCTCTGTCTTGCACTTGCGTCATGAAAACCGGATGCGGCAACGTCATGTGGCGCGCTACCGGGAAGCGCCTGTGGCAAGGGACGCTTGAACCGTGCGAAGAAAGTCTGAAATGGCAGTGGCACAGGATTGCGCACAGCGCCTTTGGAAAAATAGCGCTCGATATAATATTGCGCCACGGAAAGCACGGTCATGATGACCAGATACCAGACGGTTGCAACCATCAGCAGCGGAATGACTTCGAGATTGCGCCGGTAGATCACCTGTACCGTATAGAAGAGTTCCGGCAAGGCCAGCACATAGACCATGGACGTGCCCTTGGCGAGGCCGATGATCTCGTTGAAACCCGTGGGTAGAATGGAGCGCATGGCCTGTGGCAGCACGATACGCAGCGCCTGACGGCGGCGCGGCAGGCCAAGAGCGGCTGCGGCCTCGTGCTGGCCCTGATCGACCGACAATATGCCGCCGCGTACGATTTCGGCAAAGAAAGCGGATTGATTGAGCGTCAGGCCAAGAAATGCGGCTGCAAACGGCGTTAGCAATTGCACGAGTGGATAATCAAACAGCACGTGATCCGAGAAAGGCACACTGAGCGTGATACTCTCATAAAGGTAGCCAAGATTGTTGAGGATCAGAAGCAACACGATCAGCGGTATGGACCGCAGCAGCCAGATATAGCCCCACGAAAGACCAGACAAAAGCGGCGATCTGGAAACACGCGCCAGCGCAAGCAGGGTTCCCAGAATGGAACCGGATATGGCTGCGAGTACCGTTAAAAGCAGCGTTCGTCCAAGCCCGACCAGAACCGGCTCGGCGAAAAACCATTGCGCAAAAACATTCCAGCCCCAGCGCGGATTGGTGAAAATCGAATAAAGGATCAGCGCAATGACCACCGCCGCAAAAATGCTGCCAGCAAACCGTGCCGGATGACGCGCTGGAACGATTTTCAGGCGGGAATAATCCTGCGTTCTTTCAATCGTTCGGGGGATGTGCTGGATATCTGAAAATTCTGTTGTCACCGCCATGCTGCGTTCCTCCATGGCTGATTATCTGTCGCAATCTGCTCGGATATCACTTCAACAGATTCTGATAACTGACCGATTTCTTTTTCAAATGGCAGAGTCTTGTAAATTTCTGGATCGGCACTGATGTCAAACAATGCGCTGTAACCATTATTGAGATAGAGGCTGACTGCCTCCGGCTGCCGAAAACCTGTCGTCAGATAGACCCGCGAATAGCCCTGTCGCGCGGCCTGGTTTTCCAGCTCCACCAGTACTTTGCGGGCCAAGCCCTGACGACGCAGGTCCGAGCGCGTCCAGATACGCTTGAATTCAACCGTGCGCTCATCGAAATATTTGAAAGCACCACCACCTATCGTCTCGCCATCGCGCAGCAGAAGCACGAAATTTCCGCTTGGCGGAGCGAAGGCTTCCGGAGGATAGCGGGTCAATTCCGCAACCGCCCCCTCCTCATCGAAATAAGTGCCATAGCGGCTGTCATATTCATAAATCAGCTCATCAATCAGTGGCTTGGCACGTGGATCGAGTGGTGTCGTATAAAGAAACGATTCAGCCATATCCTTCACCGTGCTCCGTCCTTGAGATAGGTTTCGACAAGCCGCACCCAGTAACGGGCGGCAGGCGCAATAATCTGGTCGTTGAAGTCATATTCCGCGCTATGAAGCCCGGCACTGTCGCCATTGCCGACAAAGAAATAACTGCCCGGGCGGGCTTGCAGCATGAAGGCGAAATCCTCACTCGCCGTACGCGGGCGAAATTCCGTATTGATGACTTTTTCACCAAAACTGTCTTTTGCCACGCTACGGGCAAACGCCGTCTGGCCCGGATGATTGAGAACCGGCGGAAAACCGTTGAGATAATCCACTTCGGCAATTGCACCGAAACTCGACGCCTGCGCCTGCGCCAATGCCGTAATGCGTTCTTTGAACTGCTGGCGCACTGTTTCGCTATAGGAGCGCATGGTCAATTTCATCTCGACCTGATCGGGAATGACATTAGACGCCTCGCCGCCATGGATGGAGCCGACGGTTACGACCGCCATCTCGCGCGGATCGACATTGCGTGACACCACGCTTTGCAACGCCGTAATAAAGGATGCAGCAGCCAGAACCGGATCGACCGCAGTGTGCGGCTCCGCCCCGTGCCCGCCTTTGCCGATGATCTTGACCACCGCCTTATCGACCGATGCCATGGCCGGACCGGATAAAAACCCGAATTGACCCTCTGCAAGCCCCGGCCAATTATGCAGACCAAACACCGCCTCAGCCGGAAATCGCTCGAACAGTCCTTCCGACAACATTTTGCGTGCACCAGCCCCGATCTCTTCCGCTGGCTGGAAAACGAGATGCAGCGTTCCGTTGAAATCACCGCTTTCCGCCAGATAGCGTGCTGCCGCGAGCAGGATTGTTGTGTGACCGTCATGCCCACAGGCATGCATGACGCCGTGGTTCTGGCTGGCATAGCTAAGCCCTGTCGCTTCCTTGATCGGAAGCGCGTCCATATCGGCCCGGATCGCCACGCTGCCTTTACCTTGCCCCCTTCGGAGTGTGCCGACGACACCCGTTCCGGCAATGCCCGTGGTCACATCATAGCCCCAGCCTGCAAGCAGCGACGCCACCAGATCGCTGGTGCGATGCTCCTTGAAAGCGAGTTCAGGATGGGCATGAATATCATGACGCAAGGCAATGAATTCATTGATATGTGCAGCAATCCCTAGCGTCACCGGATCGGATGCCAGAATGCTGGATGAAGGCGCGATGGGGTGAGCGGAAATATTCATGTCTGCCCCCTTCACACACCCAAAACCCTGCCCGGCAGATGGTCATGGGTTTCTGCATAGCGGCTTTCCCGGAACGGCAGTCCCAGATGGTCACGCAATGTTCGGCCTTTCAGTTCGGCATCGAAATGGCCCCGCTCCTGCAGGATCGGCAGAACATAACGGGTGAAATCTTCAAGCCCTTCAGCAATCACCGGAAAGCCAAGAATAAAGCCATCCGCCGCATCCTTTTCCACCCAGTCGATGATCTTGTCGGCAATGGCTTGCGCTGTTCCCACAAATCCCTCACGCGGTGTCGCGGCCTCAAGAGCTGCTTCGCGCAGGGTCTGGTTCTTTTCCCGCGCCTGCCGCTTGATACGGTCGGTGGTGGAACGGAAACTGTTCTTGCCGATATCGCCCAGTTCCGGGAACGGTGCATCAAGCGGATACTGGCTGAAATCATGATGGTCGAAGAAACGTCCGAGATAGGCGAGCGCCTCCTCAATTGAAATCAGATTGCGGATGATCTGATATTTTTCTTCCGCTTCCACCTGCGTTCTGCCCACGACGGGACCGATGCCGGGGAAAATCTTCACATCATTGGCTGAACGCCCCTGCCCGACCGCCGCCTGTTTGACACGGCGCAGAAATGTCTGGTTTTCCTCCACCGAAACCGAATTGGTAAAGACGGCATCGGCGTGTTTTCCGGCAAGAGCGATACCTGCATCTGATGAGCCGGCCTGAAAAATGACTGGCTGCCCCTGTGGTGAGCGTTGAATATTGAGTGGTCCCTCCACCGAGAAAAAACGACCCTTATGATCCAGTCGATGTAATTTTCCCGGATCGAAAAAACGGCCCGTTTGACGGTTGCGAACAAAGGCATCGTCGTCCCAACTATCCCAAAGCCCCTTGATGACCTGCAAATATTCATCGGCGATTTCATAGCGAAGGGCGTGCTCAGGGTGCTGACGGCTGTAATTTTTAGCGGTTCCTTCAAGCGGGGTCGTAACCGCGTTCCACCCGGCGCGCCCACCCGAAATGAGATCAAGCGAAGCGAACTGGCGCGCAACGGTGAAAGGATCGCTGTAAGAAGTTGAAACCGTACCAGCCAGACCGATTTTCGACGTCACCCCGGCAAGGGCGGAGAGGATCGTCAGTGGTTCGAAACGGTTCAAAAAATGCGGAATGGATTTTTCGTTGATGTAAAGCCCATCCGCGACAAAAGCGAAGGCAATGCCTGCTGCTTCCGCCTTTTTTGCCGTTTCCACGAAAAAGCCGAGATTGACACTGGCATCGACCGGGCTGCTCAGGTGTTTCCAAGCATTCATATGCCCGCCCGGTCCCTGCAACATGATACCGAATGGAATGGTTTTCTTTTCCGACATGATGTTTCCTCGTGGATTGGTTCAGGCAACCAGCGACAAACGCTCTCGCCCCAAAAGTTCAACCGAGCGCAAACGCTCGGCCGCACCAAGCGGCGGCGTATCAAGGATAAATTCTTCAATGCCATGGGTTTTATGCAACGCGTCGAGCTCATCGCGAACCTGCGCGGCGGTGCCATAAAGCACGCTGGGCTTTTTCTCCTCGACACGGTAATCGGTCACACCAGCCTGCCGGGCAAATTCCGCCGCCTGTTCGGCGCTGCTGACATTGACGCTCTGCCCATCAGGCAAAAACACTTTGAAAATACGCAGATCCCCAACGCGGGCACGGGCCTCCTCTTCGCTATTGGCTGCAAAAGCTGCAAGGGCCAGCAGCGGAACCTTGCCCTTGGTCGCGCAGGCATAGGCGTCGAAAGTGCGGCGCAGATTATCCGGGTCGCCATTCAGATGACCCGCAAAAACCAGAGTCCAGCCCTTTTCCGCCGCCAGTTTTGCACTTTCGACGGAAGCTCCGAGCAGAAAACGTTGCGCGGGTTCTGGCGGGCGCGGTGTGGCAAGTGCCCTGTCCGCATCCGGTTCGTCTGCAAGATAGGCGTTGATTTGCGAAAGTTGCTCATCAAACGCCAGCTTTCGCCCGGAATCGCCCCCAGCTCTCAAGGCGGCGGTCGAGAGCGGGAAACCGCCCGGAGCCTTGCCGACACCAAGATCGACACGTCCCGTCGCAAGCGAGGACAGAAGATTGAACGTTTCAGCCACTTTGTAAGCGCTATAATGCTGAAGCATCACGCCACCCGAGCCAATGCGGATCGTCGAGGTCCTGGCCAGCAGGTAGGCGATCAGTGCTTCAGGCGCGGAACTGGCAAGGTTCGGCATACCGTGATGCTCGGCAACCCAGAAACGATGAAAACCGAGTTGCTCTGCGCGAATGGCGATATTCGTCGTTGCTTGCAACGCATCTACGGCGGCAGCGCCGGTCTCAACCGGGCTTTTATCGAGAAGGCTGAGTAAATATGACATATGCTGTATCCGATGAACAAATTTATTCAGTCCATCAAATCAGCAGAACTTATGCAGCATAAGGAATGGCATTCTCTTTCGCAGATGTTACTGAGAAAAAGCTGCTATGCGATACCGCATCGGGTAAACACGATCAAAATATGTAATGTATTATCACAAATAAATTATATATCTTTCTGATATTTATGCATAATTATACATTTTCCGCCTTAATGGTCCAGTCCAGATCGCTACCTGATTTAAGCAATTTGGCTGGACCATTTGGGCAAAGCATCCCGGCTTTATGAGATTATCGTCTCATTCAGCGGCGACCGACATGGCCTGATCGCGGGCCGGTGCAAACCGCATCCCAAGCTTGTCAACCATCTCTTGATCCTGCCATGCGGCAGGATTGCCAGTTGTCAGCAACACATCACCGACAAATATGGAATTTGCTCCTGCGAGGAAACAAAGTGACTGAAGTTCCTCACTCATGCCGGTTCGACCAGCCGAGAGCCGCACAACGCTTTCCGGCATCAGGATTCGTGCAAGAGCGACGGTTCGGACAAGAGCAAACGGGTCCACGGCCTTCGCCCGCTTCTGGACCGGCGTATTGCCGATCTCGTTCCAGAGATTGATCGGTACGCTGTCCGGGTGAGCCGACAGGGTCGCAAGCGTTACAAGCATCGAGATGCGATCCCTGACTTCCTCGCCCATGCCAAGAATGCCGCCACAGCACACTTTGATCCCGCCTTTGCGCACACGATCAACTGTTTCAAGGCGGTCAGACATCGTCCGTGTGGTTGCAATCTCGCCATAATATTCAGGCGATGTATCGATATTGTGATTGTAGAAATCGAGACCCTCGTCTTTCAACCGTTCGACCTGTCCGGGTGAGAGCATACCGAGCGTCATGCAGGTTTCCAGTCCCATCGCTCGAACGCCCCTTACCATGGCGCAGAGCTTATCCATATCGCGATCCTTCGGACTTCTCCATGCGGCCCCCATGCAAAACCTCTGGGCACCCGACGCTTTCGCTCGCCGCGCGGCCTTCAGGACATCATCCAGTTCCATCAGCTTCGTCGCCTTGACGCCGGTGTCATGGTGCGCACTTTGCGAACAGTAGCCGCAATCTTCCGGGCAGCCTCCAGTCTTGATCGATAGAAGGCTCGCAGTCTCGATAACGGTTGGGTCAAAATTCCGCCGGTGAATATCCTGTGCGCGATGGATGAGATAAGGGAAAGGCAAGTCATGAATGGCTTGCGCTTCTTCTAGGGTCCAGTCGGTGCGGATCATCGAACAGCCTCGCTGCGCAGATTGCGCCAGCCACAAATCAGCGTCACACCAAGTCCGATTTTAACCAGATCGCCAAGCACGAAGGGCAGCAAGCCTATAGGGATGACGGATTGTGCAGGTACAAACATGGCCAACCATGCAAGCCCCGTCGCATAGACGACAGCAAGCCCCGCGAGCATTGCGCCGACGATCCGCAACGCTCCCCCTTTGCCAGCCAGCCAGCCGGTCAACCAACTCGCCACTAGATAACCGAAGAGGTAGCCACCTGTCGGCCCCAAGACATAAGACAAACCAATACCGCGCTCGGGTGAGCCGGAGAAGACGGGCAGACCCGCAAGTCCTGCACAAAGATAAGCCATCATTGCCGCCAAACCGAAGCGAGGACCGAGTATGACGGAAAGCGAAAGAACCGCAAGCGTGTGCAATGTCATCGGCACAGGCCAGAATGGAATCTGAACCTTGGCGCTGAGCGTGATCAGCGCCGCAGCAGCGATGGTGAACCCACAATCCCTCACGATATTGAGCGGTCGAGAATTAAAGACGATTGATTGCTGCATCAGGATTATCTCCTACCATTGAATATAATCTATAATGATTAGGATTCTTTCTAACATGCAATATATTTTATAGATAATAATTGAAAAATCTCTCCGCTCCTGAATTTTCACACTTGGAAAAGATAAAAAATACTGCCTTATCAATATGATAGACAGGTAATGGCATCGC
>JAATGD010000001.1 GCA_015654965.1 Hyphomicrobiales bacterium | reverse complement strand
TCTATCCGCTGGCGCTCAAACGCTTTGCAAAAGGCGAAAATGCGCCTCTTGCTCCGGATGCGATGCTGCTCAGCGCTTAACCATAAAAAGCGACAAATTCGCCACAACCCTGTTTTTTTATTAACAAATCTTTAATCTTCCGTAAAAAGCCCTAATTGAAGCTCCTAACGGAACCTGCATAGGCATTCACCGTTATCGAGTCGGAAGAACGACTCTTTACAACATCTATTCACAGAAGAGGACAAAGCGATGTCTCTCCGTTTCTCGACTTCCTTCCTTTCGGCCATGGCCGTCATTTCCGGCCTTGCCGTCACCGCTCCGGCCATCGCCGCAGATTTTGTGGCACCTCCCGGCTCGGGCCGCACGCAGCCACGTTCGGAAGTCGGCACATTGAGCTGCGATATTTCGCCAGCCATAGGCGTCATCATCGGCAGCCAGCAGGACGTGGATTGCACGTTCCGCCCGCATCGCGGTCGCGGCCCGCTTGAGCATTACACCGGAACGATCACCAAGCTCGGCGTGGATATCGGCTTCATCAATGGCGGCAAGGTCGTCTGGGCCGTATGGGCTCCGACCGTTCGCCCCGAAGGCGCGCTCAAGGGCCGTTATGTCGGTGCATCCGCCAATGCAGCCATTGGCGTCGGCTTTGGCACCAACATCCTGACGGGTGGTTCGTGGAAGACCATTTCGTTGCAGCCAATTTCGATTCAGGGCCAGCGTGGCCTCAATGCAGCCGTTGGCGTTTCCAGATTGAGACTCAACTACGCAGGCTGATTACAAGCCTGAACGATTGAAAAACCGCGCCGGAGACATCCGGCGCGGTTTTTTATTGGGTGATTTTCCGGATCCAGATTTTGGTGTCATGCACCGCAAGCCCGCCATAAGGGGCCGCCGATTGCGCACCGACCAGCGTATTGATTCCCTCGCCGCGCTCGAAGGCGGAATTGGGGAAAATCCCCTCTGACACCACAACGCCGCGCTTTTGCCCTTCGCGCAAGACGGCATGCAGCACCAGTTCGCCACGCTCGTTGCCGATCTCGATGCGCTCGCCATGTTCAATACCGAGTTCCGCCGCGTCCTCGGGATGAATGATGAGTTCGGGGCGGATTTCCTTGGCAATGGAGGTCGCGGTTTCGGCAAAGGTGGAATTGAGGAAATTATGCGCGGGCGATGTCGTCATGCGGAAGGGATGCGCCTCATCGGCCTCTTCGATCGCCGCCCAATGATCGGGGAATTGCGGCATGCTCTCGAACGGTCCTTGCAGCCCCATCACTTCCGGTGGCTTGTTGGGGGACGGGCTGCCAGTCCAGTCGGGACGAAAGCGGAATTTTTTATCCGGCCAGTTGAAGCCATTGAGATAATGGGATTTTTCAAAAGAGGGTTGCAAATCGACAAAGCGCTTTTCCTGTAATTCATCGAAATGCGGCAAGTCGCTCTTTTCATTCATATTGTCGATCAGCCTGCGCGCATCGACATGGAAGCCGGGCAGATGCCCGATGCCCAGACGGTCCGCGAGTTGATTGATGACATAAATATTCGGGCGCGCTTCGGCCAAGGGTTCGATCAGTTGCGGTCCCAGCACCACATGCTGCTGCCCGCCGCCGCGATAAATATCGTCATGCTCAAGAAAAGTTGTGGCAGGCAGGACAACATCGGCCATTTTGGCCGTGTCGGTCATGAACTGCTCGTGGACTGCGACAAACAGGTCTTCACGCGCAAAACCTTTGCGCACCAGACGCTGTTCGGGCGTCACGTTCATCGGATTGGTGTTCTGGATCAGCATGGCGGTGACGGGCGGGCCGCCATAAAGCGCTTCGGCATCCCCCGTCAGGATGCGCCCGATTTTTGACTGGTCGAGAAAGCGGATGCTCTTGTCCTGCATCGAGCGGCCTTCGATCTCTTCCTTGTCCATGCGGAAAATACCGGCATTGGAATGGAACGCACCGCCACCTTCATATTGAAAGGCACCCGTCACACAGGCAATGGAGGCTGCGGCATGCATGCTGACCGCGCCATTGCGCTGGCGGGTAAAGCCATAGCCAAGACGGAAGAAGGTGCGCTTGGTCTTGCCGATGAGATGCGCAAAAGCCTCGATTTCCTCGACGCTCAGTCCCGTAATGGCGGACGCCCATGATGGTGTGCGGCTCGCAAGATGCGCCTCCAGCCCCTTCGGGTCGTCTGTATAGCGATTGAGATAATCCCAATCCGCAAGCCCGTCACGAAACAGCACATGCATGACCGCACAGGCAAAAGCGCCATCGGTGCAGGGCTTAAGCACAATCCCCATATCGGCCTGACGCACGGTGGCATTGGCATAGACATCGATAACGACGATCTTTGCACCGCGCTCCTTTCGGGCGCGCAGGGCATGAGTCATGACATTGACCTGCGTGGCGGCGGCATTGGTGCCCCAGATCACCACGCAATCGGATTTGGCGATCTCGCGCGGATCGGGTCCAGTCAGGCTGCCGGTCCCGGCAAAATAGCCGGTCCATGCCATATTGGTGCAAAAACTGTCGAACTGGTTGGAATAGCGCTTGGCAAAGCGCAGCCGGTTTATGGAATCGCGCTGCACCAGCCCCATGGTTCCGGCATAATAATAAGGCCAGACGCTTTCGCTGCCATAGCGTTCTTCTACCTTGAGAAACCGCTCGGCAATCAGGTCAAGCGCCGCCTCCCACGATGCCTGTTTCCATGTGCCCTCACCTTTCGCACCCACACGGATGAGCGGATGTTTGAGCCGGTCAGGATGATGAACGCGCTCGGCATAACGCGCCACCTTGGCGCAAATGACACCCGCCGTGTAGCTATTGTCCTTCGCGCCGCGCACGCGCCCGATGGTGCGTTCATCGAGCAACTCGATATCGAGCGCACAGGTGGACGGGCAATCATGCGGACAGGCGGAATGGCCGATCCTGATATTGGCCCGTGTGTTGGAAAGGGTGGCTTGCTTGTTCATCCCGTCTTTTTAGCGCAGAGGCATGATCGCAGGAACGAATATTTTGCCAAGCGGGCGATATGCGACGAAATTATGCAATCCTGAGCGTGATGGCCCCCAAGACAATCAGGCTTGCGGCCAGAAAACGCGGCAAACCAACCTTTTCCTTGAGCACCACGGCAGAGATGATCACCCCGAACAGGATTGCCGTCTCACGCAGCGCCGCAACGACCGCAATGGGCGCCATGGTCATGGCCCAGAGCGCCAGACCATAAGACGCCAGCGTGCCAACTCCGCCAATCAGCAGCATTTTCCAGCGAGTACCGACATAATGGACATATCGATCCGGTTCGCGGTAAAGCGCCCACATGTTCAACGGAAAAGCGTTGAGCAGGAAAATCCACAGCGTATAGGAAACCGGATTGCCCGAGACGCGCACACCCATGCCATCGATAATCGTATAACCGGCGATAAAACCGGCATTGGATAGCGCGAGAAGTGCCGTGCGCGACGATGTCGTGGCGTTGCGCCGCCGCGATTCCAGCGCCATGGCCAGAACGCCCGCGCAAATGAGCGCGATGCCGATCCAGCTTTTCCAGCCCATCACCTCGCCGATCAGGGGCGCGCTTGCCAGCGCCACCAGCAGAGGCGGCGTGCCACGCATGATCGGATAGGCTTCGCTCATGTCGCCGGATTTATAAGCGGCAACGACGAGTGCCATATAAAAAATCTGACACACAGTCGAAAGCAGCAGAAAAATCCAGCTTTCCGGGCGCGGCAGTGGCAGGAAGGGCAAGAAGAACACGGAGATCAGACCGGCGGCACCAACGATACCAGCCGCGCTGAAAAACTTGTCGCCGCTGCCTTTGACGATCGCATTCCAGCTTGCATGAAAAAATGCGCCGCAAAGCACGATGAGCAAAACACTGCCGGACATGAAAGACTCGATTCGGAAGGGATGGTCGCAAGGGACAAGCGCTCTATGCCACAATTATGAGCAGCGGTATATTGCCGAAATCCTCATGACGTGAAACAAGCACGACATGAATTATCGTCACGCCTATCACGCCGGGAATTTCGCCGATGTCGTCAAGCACGTCATCCTTGCCCGCCTCATTGAATATCTCAAACGCAAGGATCAGGCCTTTCGTGTCATCGATACCCATGCGGGTATCGGGCTTTACGATCTGAAAAGCGTGGAAGCGGGCAAGACCGGCGAATGGGTCGGCGGCATCGAGCGCGTGATGGAAGCCGCCGACAAAGGCGCCATCGAACCCACAGCACTGGAACTGCTTGCGCCCTATCTTCATACCGTGCGGTCTGTCAATGATGGCAAATCATTGCGCCATTATCCCGGTTCGCCATATGTTGTGCGGCATTTATTGCGCAAGCAGGACCGCCTGTCGGCGCTGGAGCTGCATCCACAGGATGCGGCAAAACTCGCCAAACGTTTCGAGGGCGATTATCAGGTGCGGGTGATCGAACTCGATGGCTGGCTGGCGCTCGGCGCACATCTGCCGCCCAAGGAAAAGCGCGGCCTCGTGCTGGTCGATCCGCCTTTTGAGAAAGAGGGCGAATTCGACCGTCTCGTCGATGGTCTGATCAAGGCTCATAAGCGTTTTGGCGGCGGCACCTATGCGCTGTGGTATCCGATCAAGGACCGGCGCGAAACCGAACGCTTTGCCAAAAGGCTTCGCGAAAGCGGCATCCCGAAGATCATGCAGATCGACGTTGCGATTCGTGCACTATCGAGTGAGCCGCGCCTTGACGGCACCGGCATGATCGTCGTCAATCCGCCCTATACACTGGAAAGTGAGATGCAAAGCCTGCTTCCGTGCCTTACCACCTTGCTTGCCGAGGATGACGGAGCAAATTTCAGTGTGCGCTGGATACGTGATGAGACGGATCGCACTTGACCCTTTCGACCAGTTGAAAGAAACTGCACCCAATAATGGCTTCGGCTTCATGAGATAAGGGCCTGACATTTACGTCGGCATTCGGGACAGGATAGAAAAATGCAGATCAATTCAGGCAACCGCATCGCAGGATTTACCCGCACGGCAGTTCTCGGTGCATCCGCGCTTTGCCTCAGCCTTGCCGCCCTGCCCGCAAGCGCCGCCGATTATATCACCTCAGCACCTGCTGTTTCCGACAACACCGTTTGCAGTCAGCAAAGCGTGTTGCGCTCCGTCGTCTCCCGCTTCGGCTATCAGGTGCGCCATGTGCCGGAACTGCCGCAGGTCGGCATCACCGCGATGAGCGATGTACGCCTCAATCGCTATGAACCCAAGACCAATCCGGCCGAAATCGAACGCACCTATTGCAAGGCGACAGCCGTCTTGAGCGATGGCCAGTATCGTTCGGTCTGGTATCTGATCGAGGAAGGTCAGGGCTTTGTCGGTGTGGGCCGCAATGTCGAATTCTGCGTTGAAGGTTTTGACCGCTGGTACGTCTATGACGCGCCAAGCTGCCGCGTTCTGCGCTGAGTTTTTTGATGACGTTCCGAGTGAACGCGATCGCAAGCGCCCTGTTTTCGCTGATTCTGGTGTTGTTTGCAGCTCATGCGCAGGCTGACGACCGGGATCGCGACGAGCCGGGTGATTTCGACTTCTATGTCCTCTCGCTGTCATGGTCGCCGAGCTATTGCACATTGGAAGGACCCCGCGCCAACCGCCAGCAATGCGGCTCAAGCCGTCCTTTCGGCTTTGTCGCGCATGGACTGTGGCCGCAGAATGAATATGGCTATCCGTCCAATTGCAGCCTTGATGGCTCGGGCAGCCGCGGCGGCTATGTGCCGCGCCCGATCATTTCCAGCCTTTCCGATATCATGCCTGCCGCCGGGCTGGTCGCGCATGAATGGCGCAAGCATGGAAGCTGTTCGGGTCTTTCGCAGGATGATTATTTCGCCACCCTGCGCAATGCTTATGAGGCGGTCACCATCCCGCCAGCCTTGCGCAATGTGGACGATGACCGCCGTGTCGATCCGGCGCTGGTCGAAAAGGCTTTCATCGCCGCCAATCCCGGCTTGACGCCCGCGGGCATTTCCATCACCTGCCAGCGCAATTACCTTCAGGAAGTGCGCATCTGCATGAGCAAGGATTTGCAGTTCCGCGCCTGCCAGCAGGTCGATCGCGGTTCCTGTCGCAGCCATTCGATCTCTTTGCCTGCAAATCGTTAGGCCTGCAAACCGCTAGGATTTTATATGACGCAGATACTCTATTCGCCCGCCTCGCCCTATAGCGCCAAGGTGCGCATGGCAGCGCACTATACCGGAATTGCTTTCGAGAGCGTGGTCGTCAATACCGGAGATGAGCCTGAAATCCTGATCAGCGCCAATCCGCTGGGCAAGATTCCGACGCTTGTCACCGATGACGGCAAGGCGATCTTCGACAGCCGCGCCATTACGCAATATCTCAACCGCGTTTCCGGCAACAAACTCTTCCCGCGCAATGCCGAAAAGCGCACCGATGCGGAACGCTATGAAGCTATTGCCGACGGGCTTTCCGATGTGCTGCTTGCACATGTCTATGAACGCCGCATGCGCCCGGAAGAAAAAATCCATCAGCCGTGGCTTGATCTGCAATGGCGCAAGGCGGAACGCGCACTTGATCTGTTGAATGAAGCCCCGCCCCGCCTCGCTGGAAAGCTGAATGGCGGCCATATCGCGGTTGCGGCGGTGCTCGGTTATCTGGCCCTGCGTTTTGATGGCAAATGGGAGCGCGGACGCCCGAAACTCAAGCGCTGGATCAAGCGCTTTCAAGAACTGCATCCAGAACTTTCCGAACTGCTTCCAAAAGCCTGACAGAAAATCATAACCCCGGTCAATCGCCGGGGTTTTTATCTTCCAGGCTTATTCCAGATAACAAAAAACCGGGCAGTTGCCTGCCCGGTTTCTTGCATTCGATGATCAAACGATCAGAACTTGTAGCCGACGCCAACGCGGATGTCGTGGGTGTCGAGCTTGTTGCGGACCGTACCGGTATCAAGATCATAGTTCTTGTTGCCGAACTGGGTGTAGCGGTATTCAACGCGGCCCAGAATGTTGTCGGTCAGCTTGGCTTCCAGACCGGCACCAGCCGTCCAGCCAACGCGGAACTTGCTTTCGTCGCTGACGCCATCGTCAAGCTTGACCTGCGAACCGGCAACACCGGCGGTTACATAAGGCAGGACCGGGTTCAGGTCGTAGCCGAGACGGCCACGCAGCGAGCCTTCAAAGCCCTGCTTGGCTTCCAGACCGTTCTTGGACTTCTTGGCCCAGGAATAACCGGCGTCACCTTCAACACCGTATACGAACTGGTCCTGCTGGAAGTTCCAGCCAGCATAAGCGCCAGCCTTCCAGTCGTCAGGCTTGATGCTGCCATCGGTGCTGGTCTTGACCTTGTTCCAGCCGTAGCCGAGGTACAGACCGGTATAACCGCCAGCCCAGCTATACTGGGGAGCCATTTCGACCGGAGCCGGAACAGGAGGCTGTTCCTGAATGGCATCTGCTGCAAAAGCGGTTGCAGAGAACGGCAGCAGCGCAGCCGAGGCGATTACGAGAGACTTAAGAGTGCGCATTGCATTCTCCTTATTATTCATGTTTCGCACGGTCCCTTATCGGGCAGGCAGTGTCGGGAGTGGCTTGCCTCTGCCGTGCTGATGAGTGGACATATCGTTGCTAATTGCGGCACCAAATGCCCGCTTCTGTGAAGAAACCCTGTCAAGAAAACGGCAAAAATGCGATGTTGCATTCTGGCAACGGCGGCCTGTCGCGCCTATATGAGCGGATGCGCGTGGCTTAAAGACAGAATATCCTCTCCCGGCTTCTTCGGAAGTTTTTGATATCATTGTTTTTTCGTATTTTTTGATCGGTCACGGCATTGTTTGTGGCTGCAATTTCTTCCACGAAATGGCATGAAAACGACAAGCGAAACTCGATAAGAAAGTGTTTACCGTGTTCAACGATCAGCAATCCGATGCGGCTGCAAAATGTCCTGTTCTGGTGACGGGCGGCGCTCGACGCATTGGAAAAGCCATCGTTGAAGACTTGGCGAACCATGGTTTTCCGGTGGCTATCCATTTCAACCGCTCGGAAGAGCGCGCCAAAGCGCTGGCAGACAGCATTACCGAGCGCGGCGGCACCGCTTGCATCGTGAAAGCCGATCTCGAATCGGAGGGCGATGTGCGTAATCTCCTGCGCGAAGCCGCACGTCAGATCGGGCCGATCCGCATTCTGGTCAACAATGCATCGCTGTTTGAAGATGATCGCGTGGGCAGCCTTGATATGGCACTGTGGGACAAGCATTTTGCCGTCCACCTCAAGGCGCCGGTGCTGCTGGCTGAGGAAATGGCCAAGGCGCTGCCGGACAATCAGGAAGGGCTGATCGTCAACATCATCGACCAGCGCGTATGGAAGCTCAATCCGCACTTCTTCTCTTATACATTGTCGAAAACCGCACTGTGGAACGCCACGCGCACACTGGCACAGGCACTGGCGCCACGCATTCGCGTCAATGCCATTGCACCCGGCCCGACGCTACCCAGTGAACGCCAGCAAGTAGGGGATTTTGACAAACAAGTCAGTAGACTTGCGTTAAAGCGCGCACCGGCCTTGCCGGAATTTGGCCGTACACTACGCTATTTCTGGGAGAATCGCTCCATCACCGGACAGATGATCGCGCTCGATGGCGGTCAGCATCTGGCATGGGAGACGCCCGATATAGCAGGAATTACCGAATGAGCCGAAAACGCAACGATCCTGACGATCCTTTTACCCCCTCCGGCGATGAAACAGTCGGCGAGGGACAGGATGTTGCCGGCCTTCTCATCGGCGATACGGACGATGATTCTCTCGATGACGAGCCAGCGCCTGTCTCTGCCACCGATTCCATCCAGTGGGATTCATCGGACGGATTGCCTGACACCAAAGGCCTGAGCGGGCAGGATATCATCAACGCCTTTGTCAAAAGACTGCCGAACAATCCCGGCGTCTATCGCATGTTCAACAGCGCGGGTGATGTGCTTTATGTCGGCAAGGCGCGCAGTCTTAAAAAACGCGTATCCAATTATGCCCGCGGCGTTGGCCATTCCAACCGCATTACCCGGATGATCGGTGAGACGGTGATGATGGAATTCGTCGTCACGCGCACGGAAACCGAAGCGCTTCTGCTGGAAGCCAATCTCATCAAGCGTTTGCGCCCGCGCTTTAACGTGCTTTTGCGCGACGACAAATCATTCCCCTATATTCTGCTGACCGGCGACCATCGCGCCCCCGGCATTTTCAAGCATCGCGGCGCACGCTCGCGCAAGGGCGATTATTTCGGCCCCTTTGCCTCTCCCGGTGCGGTCAATCGCACCATCAATGCGCTTCAGCGCGCCTTTTTGTTGCGCACCTGTACCGATTCGGTTTTCGAGGCGAGAACCCGCCCTTGTCTCCTCTACCAGATCAAACGCTGCTCGGGTCCCTGCACCTATGAAATCAGCGACGCTGATTATGGCGAACTGGTCGATGAGGCCAAGGCGTTCCTTTCGGGCAAAAGCCAGTCGGTGAAAGAACATCTGACAATTGCCATGCAGGCGGCATCCGACAATCTCGATTTCGAGCACGCCGCCGTCTATCGCGACCGCCTTGCAGCGCTGTCGCATGTGCAATCGCATCAGGGCATCAATCCGCAGACCGTCGAGGAAGCCGATGTGTTTGCCATCCATCAGGAAGGTGGCATGACCTGTATTCAGGTCTTTTTCTTCCGCACCGGCCAGAACTGGGGTAATCGCGCCTATTTTCCAAAAGCCGACAGCTCGCTTGGCACCGCAGAGGTTCTGAACGCGTTCCTGTCGCAATTTTACGACGACAAACCCTGTCCGCGCCTGCTGCTTTTATCGGAAAACGTTGAGGAGCAGACACTGATCGCTGACGCGCTGTCCAGCCGCGCCGGTCACAAAGTGCATGTCACCGTGCCGCAGCGCGGTGAGAAGAAGGAACTGGTCGATCACGCGCTGACCAATGCCCGCGAAGCACTGGGAAGACGCCTCGCGGAAACCTCGTCGCAGGCGCGATTGTTAAAGGGCATGGCCGAAACCTTTGGTCTTGCGCACACGCCGCGCCGCATCGAAGTCTATGACAATTCGCATATCATGGGCACCAATGCGGTCGGCGGCATGATCGTGGCGGGGCCTGAAGGCTTTGTCAAAAACCAGTATCGCAAGGTCAATATCCGCTCGACCGACATTACACCGGGCGATGATTTCGGCATGATGCGTGAGGGTATCGAGCGGCGCTTTTCGCGGCTGGTGAAAGAACACGGCGCGCCAGAGCCATTAAATGAAACGGAAAACAGCGACACGTTTCCGGCATGGCCCGATGTCATCCTGATCGATGGCGGTCAGGGACAGGTTGGCGTGGTGCGGCAGATGCTGACTGAAATGGGGATTGCGCATCTCGTCAACGCCATCGGCATTGCCAAGGGCGTAGACCGCGAGGCCGGACGAGAGCGCTTTTTTGTCGAGGGCAAACAGCCCTTTACCCTGCCGCCACGCGATCCGGTGCTTTATTTTATCCAGCGCCTGCGCGATGAAGCGCACCGTTTTGCCATCGGCACCCATCGTGCGCGGCGCAAGAAAGATATGATCAGGAACCCGCTCGATGAAATCGGGGGAATCGGTCCCTCGCGCAAACGCGCTTTGCTGCATCATTTCGGCACCGCAAAAGCGGTTTCGCGGGCGGCGATCGAGGACCTGATGCAGATCGACGGCATATCGGAGGCGATGGCGCGCACCATTCACGATCATTTTCATGAACGGTAAGATAATTTTGTCCGGGATAGTCTTACAAACGACACGCGCTTGCTCTCATCACAGGCGCAGATGTTGATTTTATGTGCTATCCCTGATGATGTGCGCGATAACTGGACACGGCGGAGCTATGCAGAACAAACATACCCTCTCATTGCCCAATATTCTGACTTATGGCCGGATTATCGCCGTGCCGCTGGTGGTGTTGTGCTTTTTTATCGAGGGACGCCTCGAATCGAGTGATTTTGCCCGCTGGACGGCGCTGGCCCTCTTCGTCATTGCCAGCATTACCGATTTTCTGGATGGCTATCTGGCGCGTATATGGAAACAGACCTCGACCATCGGCCGCATGCTCGACCCCATTGCCGACAAATTGCTGGTGTCGGCCTGCCTGCTTCTGCTGGCCGCTGACGGCACCATTGCAGGCTGGACGCTGTGGGCGGCGATCATCATCCTGTGCCGCGAAATCCTCGTCTCGG
>JAATGD010000192.1 GCA_015654965.1 Hyphomicrobiales bacterium | reverse complement strand
CACGCCGCAGGGTTTTAACGCAGGCGACCAGTTCTATACTTATCTCAAAGACTCCTTTGACGTGCTCTATCGCGAAGGGGCGGAAGGGGCGCCCAAAATGCTTTCCATCGGGCTGCATTGCCGCCTCGTCGGGCGACCGGGGCGCATGGCGGCACTCGAACGTTTTCTCGATTACGTGCAAAGCTTTGACAAGGTGTGGATTGCCAAGCGTATCGATATCGCCCGCCACTGGCATGAACATCACAGGCCGATTGAGGCTGCTCTCCTGCCGTCCAAGGCCGACAAGGCGGATTTTGTCGCCCGGTTCGGTTCCATTTTCGAGCATTCGCCGTGGATTGCCGAACGCAGCTTTGATGCGGGTCTGACGGAGCTTGAAGACAGCGCCTCCGGCCTGCATAAAGTCATGGTGCGGGTGTTTCGCACAGCTTCGGAGGAAGAACGGCTCGGCGTCTTGCGCGCCCACCCCGATCTCGCCGGAAAACTGGCCACCGCCAAACGATTGACACGGGAATCCACCTCTGAACAGGCTTCCGTCGGTCTGGATGCGCTGACGGATCAGGAGCGGCAGACTTTTGGCCAATTGAACGAAGCCTATACGCAAAAATTCGGCTTTCCCTTCATCATCGCCGTGAAGGGCCGCTCGAAGGCGGAAATCCTTGCCACTTTCGAGCGGCGCATCGCGCATGATCGCGCGCAAGAATTTGAAACCGCCTGTGCGCAGGTCGAACGCATCGCGCTGCTGCGGCTGAAAGACAGTCTTCCCGAGCAGCTTTACTGATTGGATATTCGCATGAGCCGAAACTATTACGCACCCAAGGGCGGCCTGCCGCCCCAGACGCAACTGCTGACCGATCGCGCCGTCTTCACCGAGGCCTATGCGGTGATCCCCAAAGGCACGTTCAGCGATATCGTGACCAGTTTCCTGCCCTTCTGGGACAAGACGCGGGCATGGATCATCGCACGCCCCTTATCGGGTTTTGCCGAGACATTTTCGCAATATATCATGGAAGTAGAGCCGGGCGGCGGCAGCGACCGCGCCGAACTGGATAACGGCGCGCAAGGCGTGCTGTTTGTGGTCGAGGGTGAAGTCACCGTGACGCTTGCAGGGAAAGACCATGTGCTGACCAAAGGCGGCTATGCCTATCTGCCACCCCAAAGCGGTTGGAGCCTGCACAATCGAGGCAAGGCGACCGCCCGCTTCCACTGGGTGCGCAAGGCCTATGAAAAAGTCGAGGGACTGGATACGCCTGAGCCGCTCTTTCTCAACGAGCAGGAGATTGCCCCCAGCCCGATGCCCGACACCAATGGCGTCTGGGCCACGACCCGTTTTGTCGATCCCGCTGATCTGCGCCACGACATGCATGTGACCATCGTCACGCTTCAGCCCGGTGGCGTCATCCCCTTTGCCGAAACTCATGTCATGGAGCATGGGCTTTACGTGCTCGAAGGCAAGGCGGTCTACCGGCTCAATCAGGACTGGGTGGAAGTGGAAGCGGGCGATTTCATGTGGCTGCGCGCCTTTTGTCCGCAAGCCTGTTATGCGGGTGGTCCTGGCCCGTTCCGCTACCTGCTTTACAAGGACGTGAACCGGCATATGAAGCTTGTGCGCCAAACATTTTGAAATAAAGCGGCGGGCATAAAAGCCCGCCTCGGCCCAAGGGGTTTGATATCGGGGATGTCGTCCGGGTTATATGAAGAATTATTTATATATATCAGCCTTACACAATAAATACATTAATAACGGCAACAAATATATTCCCTATTGAATGGCACCTTGTTTTGTGATCAGAAATAGTTTCACAATCGCCTACCGTAAAATGATATCATCGGGCACCCTCACTTAGAGACTATATTTATGAGCAATCATCATTCCTTTGGCCTCACCGCTGCATTTACCCTCATGTCCAGCCTGTCCGCCTTCGCCGCGCCCCTTCCGGGCGGTGCCAGCACCTTGCAGGAAACCTTTGAAGACTGGACCGTATCCTGCCAGTCGCAGCAGGAAACCACCGTCTGCGCAATGCGGCAGGAACAGAGCAGCACCCAGACCGGCCAGCGCGTCCTGACCGCCGAGCTGCGCAATACAGAAGGCGGAAAAGTCGATGGCGTCATTCTGATGCCGTTTGGCCTCGATCTCGCCAAGGGTGCGAACCTCAAGATCGATGAAGCAGCCGGTCCCACCCTTGCCTTCTCGACCTGTCTGCCACAGGGCTGCCTCGCGCCGGTCAGTTTTGACGCCAAGCAGGTTGCAGCCGTCAAGGGCGGCCAGAACCTCAATGTCACGACCACCGCGCTCAATCAGAGCCAGCCGGTCGCCTTCAAGATTTCGCTCAAGGGTTTTGGAGCAGCGCTCGATCGTATTCTCACGCTGACCAAGTAATCAAGCCTCGCGGATACGGTATGATATCCGCAGCCTGCAACTATGCCGTATGGCCATGCCATACGGCATTTTTGTCAGCCGACATGATGAGGATGCAGTAGACGCGCCAGATGCCTGCGCCAGCGCATGGTCACCAGCACCGCCACCATTCCAAGCCCTCCGGCAAGCCCAAGCCAGATGCCCTGCCCGCCCATACCGGCCTTGAACGCGAGCAGTGCGCCAAGCGGAAGGCCCACACCCCAATAGCCCAAAAGCGCCAGAAACATCGGAACGCGCGTATCCCGCAAGCCGCGCAACATGCCTACGCCCACGGCCTGCGCGCCATCAACCGTCTGGAACAAGGCCGCCAGCGCCAGAAAGCTCACCGCCAGTTCGATCATGGCAAAATTCTGCGGATCATTCAGATCGACAAAGACACCTATAAAGGCGCGCGGGATGAGGATCATCAGCAAGCCCATGACCATCATGAAGCCGACGCCGAGCGCATAGGCGCTCCAGCCGGCATAGGCGACCCCTTGCGCGTCCCCACGCCCGAACGCCCGCCCGACACGCACCGTCGCCACCTGCCCCAGACCAAGCGGCACCATGAAGCTCAGAGATGCGATCTGGATCGCCACCGCATGCGCCGCCATCGCCTCGGCGCTGATATGCCCCATCATGACGACGGCTGCATAAAAGATCGAGGTTTCGAACACGAATGTCAGCGCCATGGGAAAACCGATGCGCCAGAGTTCGACCAGCCGCGGCCAGTCGGGACGCCAGAAGCGACCGAACAGGCGATAGCGGCGGAAACGACGATGGCGCATGGTGATGACGGCCATGCCAAGGAACATCATGATACTCGACAGCGTGGTGGCGATGCCAGCACCATGCAATTCCATGCGCGGAAAACCGAAATGGCCGAAAATCAGCGTCCAGCCGGCGAGCGCATTGAAGGCGATGGCGAAGGCGGCGATCAGTAGCGTCCACATCGGACGTTCCATCGCGGCGAAGAACGAGCGCAATACGGCATAGAAAAGATAGGGCAACAGCGCCCATTGCAATGTGTGCATGAAATCGGTCGAACGCGCCGCAATATCCGGCTGCTGGCCAAGGAGCAGAAAAATCTCCTCGCAATACCAGAGCAATATCCAGACGGGGATCGAGATGATGAGCGCCGACCACAGGCCCTGACGCACGGTGCGGCGCACATCGCGCACGCAATGACGATTGCGCCCGAGCGCTATGGCGATCATCGGCATGACAGCCGAGACAAGCCCCATGGAGAAGATCATCATCGAGTGATAAAAACTGGTGGCCAGCAATGCGGAGGCCAAGGTCTCCTTGCCCAGACGCCCGATAAAAATCACATCGGTCGCAGTCAGGGCCGCCTGCGAAAGATTGGTCAGGATCAGCGGCCAGCCGAGTTTCAGCGCCTTCGCCATTTCCCGCCCCCAACGTTGCGTCGGGCTTGAATGCGGCTCACGAAAACCCGCATCGATTACATTGCTCACATTCCACTCCCGGAGCCACGCCCCCGAACCGTCCGGGGCCGTCAATCCGCCGGAGAATCCAATGATAAATGCCGCGCGGGATCGTCAGAGACCATGTCAATCTGAGGCGCTGAACGCGCCGATCTGCACAAAATATATGCGGATACATAGCAGGACTGCACAAAGAAGCAACACAGCGCAGGATGGTTTTTTCAAGCTGCTGACAGGTTCGGGAATATTGTTCCGACTGATACCAAAGCGCCGCAAACAAAGCCTCTCCCCCATACCCAAGCTTTGTGCCGCGTGAGCAATCGGTGGTTGCACCTGAATCTTCTTGACTGCAGGCGTCTCTATTCCTATTTCAATATCGCAAGTTTTTGGCATTTTATGACGCCGCCAGTTTTTCGGCACCACAATCCTCTGACCTGATTTGAAAGCTCAATGGAAACGGATTTGTTTTTTTCAACTGACATGGTTGACGAAAAAATTCGTGACGAATTCTGGCGCAAGACATCCCTGCTCATTTACGATGTCTCGCCCCGGGATGCAGGGTTTTTCGGAAGCTGCCAGTCACACCTCATGGGTCCGATGATGATCGGAACCATCGAGTTCAACCGGCAGAGTTTTACCCGCACGCGCCCCATCATAGCCCATTCAGGACTTGATTATTTCACCATACAGCTTGCCCTGTCCGGGGCCTCGCAAGGCGATTATAACGGCAATAATGTTGCCGTGCAGCCGGGCGATATCTTCATCCACGACCTGTCACAGCCCAGCATCGGACAGGTCGAGGCAGGGTCACGGCTCTGCATTGCCATCGACCGTCCAAGCCTTCAACGGCTGGTTCCAAACAAGAATATCCATGGCACCGTCATCAGCCATAAAAGGGCGATCACGCATATTCTGGCCCAATATATGATCGGGATCAATAATGTGCATGCCGATGTGTCGGAAGATGATATCGCAGCCACGCAGGAAGCTTTCCTGATCCTTGTCGCCTCGGCAATCAATGGTATCGATCATGCGGATGTCATCAATGACCCCGCCGTCAACCTGCCATTGAAGCAGCGCATCATCGATTACATCTATACGCATATCGAAGATCAGAGGCTTAACGCGACTTCCATCATGAAAAAGTTTGGCATTTCGCGGTCCAACCTTTACCGGCTGTTCGCGAAAGAAGATGGCATCGCCAAATTCATCCGGGATCACCGGCTGGATCTGGCCTACCAGTTCCTGACCGACAAGCGGACAGCCGACCAGCCGAACAAGGTCGCTCTTTACCGCTACGGTTTCTCTGACAATTCACGCTTCGCCTATCATTTCAAGAACCGCTTCGGCATACTTCCCAAGGATGTGCGGGCGATGGATAGGCCTGCGCTTTCTAACCAGCGCGGCATGGTGCGCATTCACGACTATCTACGTAGTCTCATTGCGGCCATTGAGAAGGAATGACCATAAATATCTGCGGTCATAAAAAACCCCGCCTGAGCGGGGTTTTTGCGCTTGAATGCTATAACATCACGCGAAATCGAGCGGACGGTCGCCGTCCTCATCCCTGATGCGCGAGGGCAGGCCGATCTGGTTGAGGATATGCAGGAACGGTTTCGGGTTCAGCTCTTCCACATTGACCATTTTTTTCACGTCCCATTCACCCGAGGCAATCAGGATCGCGGCGGCAACGGGAGGAACGCCAGCCGTATAGGAGATTCCCTGTGACCCGACTTCTTCATAGGCTTGCCTATGATCGGCGACATTATAGATGAAGACTTCTTTCTCTTGGCCGTCCTTGGTTCCCTTGACGAAATCGCCGATGCAGGTCTTGCCTTCATAATCGGGTGCGAGCGATGCGGGATCGGGCAGCACGGCCTTGACTACTTTCAGCGGCACGACTTCCAGCCCTTCCGCCGTTTTCACCGGCTGTTCGGACAAAAGACCCAGATTGTTCAGCACCGTGAAGACGTTGATATAGTGATCGCCAAAACCCATCCAGAAGCGCACGTCGGCATCGGGATAGTTTTTCGACAGCGAATGCACCTCGTCATGGCCGGTCATATAGGCTTTGCTCGGACCCACCACCGGCAGATCGAACGTCTGGCCGATCTCGAACATGCTGTTCGACTGCCATTCGCCGCCCTGCCATGAATAGACCGTGCCAGTGAATTCGCGGAAATTGATTTCCGGGT
>JAATGD010000342.1 GCA_015654965.1 Hyphomicrobiales bacterium | reverse complement strand
CAGCCGCGAACCTTGGCGAAGCTGACCTTGGCCCAGGCGCCGCGGATCTTGCCGGAGACGATCACGCGGTTGGGGCCGATATTGCTGATCGACACCCTGTTGAGGCCCTGGTTGGATGCCTTTTGCAAAGCAAGGGCCGGTGCGCAGCGCCCACCGACGACGACCGGTGCGGGGCGGACGATGACCACCGGCGCGGGGCGGACGACGACGCGGGGACGAACCACCGGCCGGACGACCACCACCGGCTTGCGCACAACATGCGGGGTGCGGACGATGACGTCGACCTGGGCGGCATTTGCCTGCGAGGTGGCGGCAAAGCCGGTGGCGGTGACGATGGCGGCCAGTGCGGCCTTGATGATGAAACTGGTCATTGTGGTGCTCTCCTGAAAATTCGTTTCCTGCTTGCCGAGGCCTTTGTTCGTCCCGCCCCGAAGCGTTGAAGTGACATTAGAACTCAATGCGTGAATGAAATCGAAACCGGCCGTTCAGACTGCGTTCAGGATGATGAAGAATTTCTTATCTATTTGAATTTGTTTGATTAAAAATGAGAATTTATTTTCGAAATAATGGTTCAATCTGCCGAACTCGCATCGGCGGTCAGATTGTGGCCAGCCCATTGCGATCTGGGGATGGGCAGACCGACGCGAAACGCGAAGGTGACGATCCTGAGATCGTCCGCCGAGACGCCACAGTGGAACTTGAGGCCATACCATTGGCGATGGCTGAGGAAGGCGCCGCCCTCGGCATCGACCTGATGGGCGGAAAGCTTGAGATCCGCCATGGCATAGGCGATGACATAATCCGGCTTCAGCGCCGCGTTGGCGCGCTTGACCTGTTCCATCGCCTCGATATTGCAGAGCTGGATGATGCGCTCGTCGACCGCAAGCGTCTTCATTGCCGCGCGGGCGCTTCTGTTGTGACGGTCGGCAAGCAGGTTGGCGGAATAGAGCCTTTTGGCGACGGTCAGCGCGTCCGGGTCCGGTTTCGGCACGACTTTCAGGCCGGGAACGATTTTTTCGACCGGCCGGTTTTTCGCGGCCTGAAGGATCTTGTCGGCGGTGAGCGGTGACTGGTTGGTCTTTTCGGGCAGATGCGACGAAGTCTTCACCGCCGTCTCGTCGGGCTGTTTTTGCCGGGAAGGAGCGACGATCTCGACATGGACGCTCTGGTCGGGCGGTTGTGTTGGCAGCGGCGCGGGCTGAAGGAAGATCACGGCCAGCAGAATGGCGGCGTGCAGCAGAAGCGAGGCGGGGAAGTGCCATCTCATCGTTTCGTTACGCTTCTTTCCGCTGCCGCCCGTCCGTTCTTATACAGCGTGACGAGGGCTTTGGCAGCAGAGAATGACGGAAAATAGGTCGGGCTGTCTCCGAAGGTTGATATCTGCGGGCGAGGTCGGGAAAGGTCTGGCGCGATGCACCGGCGGCGTGGGCGCCGGCCACGGCGCTGCGGCTCGCATGCGATCGCCAGCGATCCTGTCCGGCGGCATACCGGATTCGCTACATTGCCGGAACGGTCAGAGCGTCGCGATCAGTTCCCGATAGGCGAGTTCGCCAAACGCCTTGAGAGTGCGTGTCCGGACGCTGCCGGCCATGCTGAGCGCGAGCACAAAATGCGCGAATACCGCATCATCAGGCGCTTCGCAGATCGCCACCATGTCGTATTCGCCCATGGTCAGAAAGAAGTGCTTGAAGGAGCCGCCCATGGCTTGCAGCGATTTCTTGGCAGCGTCCAGTCTGACCGGGGAATCACGCAGGTTCTTGGCGCCCTGATCGGTCCAGTTGAGCAACAGGATATAGGTTGTCATTGCAGATCTCCCATGCAACGCCTCCTCGTCAGCGTCGCCTCACCTCCGCAACCGCCCCTATAATATACGCCGTTCGATGCCGCCGTTCAAACGGATTGAACGAAAAAGCGGCCTGGGAAGGCCGCTCTCGTACTCATCGATCCGTGATATTCCGGTCAACTGTCCAGGAAGCTTCGCAGCTTTCTGGAGCGGCTCGGATGCTT
>JAATGD010000034.1 GCA_015654965.1 Hyphomicrobiales bacterium | reverse complement strand
TCCGCCGCCGATGGCGTTGGCGGCGGTGGCGTTGAGCGCGCTGCTGCCGTAGAAATACTGTTCCCCACCGCTGACGGCATTGGCAGTGGAGGCGTTGAGCATGCTGTAATAGTAGAAAACTTGGACTCCGCCGCTGACGGCGTTGGCAGCCGAGGCGTTTAGCGTGTTTTCGTGCCAGAAATACTGTTCCCCACCGCTGACGGCATTGGCAGTGGAGGCGTTGAGCATGCTGTAATGGTAGAAAATCTGGGCCCCACCGCTGATGGCGTTGGCAGCGTTGGCGTTGAGCTCGCTGCTGTCGTAGAACCGCTGGGTCCCGCCGCTGACGGCGCTGGCAGCCGATGCGTTGATCGTGCTGTTATTGTAGAAAACTTGGACTCCGCCGCTGACGGCGCTGGCGACAGTGGCGTTGAGCGCGCTGGTGCTGAGGAAATACTGGAGCCCTCCGCTGACGGCGTTGGCAGCGGAGGCGTTGAGAGAGCTGGTCTCATAGAACTCCTGGAGCCCTCCGCTGACGGCGTTGGCAGCCGAGGCGTTGAGCGCGCTGTCGTTCCAGAAATACTGTTCCCCACCGCTGATGGCGTTGGCAGCGGAGGCGTTGAGAGCGCTGCTGTCGTTGAAATACTGGAGCCCTCCGCTGACGGCGTTGGCAGCCGATGCGTTGAGCGCGCTGCTGTCGTAGAACCGCTGGACCCCGCCGCTGACGGCGTTGGCAGCGTTGGCGTTGAGCGCGCTGTTATTGTAGAAAAACTGGTCTCCGGACGAAAACGGCCCGTTCGTCGTCTCGTTGCCGTAAAATGACTGCGCGAATGCCGGAGAAAGTGTCACGGACACAAGCGCTGTGGTGCAAAGCCATAACAACCGGCGACGTGTTTCTTTCGTCGTTAAACGTTCAACGTGCAATTGCATAGCCCCCGATAACCCGCGAACATCTGTCGACAGACGCCCAAACCCCACAGTTTATTCCTGGTTGGAATCCAGAACAGAACTTATTCTCAATATAGCATATTAAAACAATCAAGCCAAAGCAACAAATAATTGTTAACTTGTCCCTTTATTTCAGGCAGAAAAATCTCACAAGATCTTCTCAACGTCAAACGCCGGGCTATTACTTGGCCTGGCTTGCCTTGCTATCGTTCTGTAAACAGTCGGGCGGGAAACCGAAAACACGTCGGCAAGATCGCTGATTGAATATTCGCCGGTATCGTACATCCGGCCCAGTTCTTTTTGCTGGCGATCAGATAGTTTTGGTTTCTTACCACGCAACTTTCCCTTGGCGCGCGCCATTGCCATACCTTCGCGTGTGCGCATTCTTATAAGATCTGCCTCAAACTCGGCAAAGGTGGCAAGAATGTTGAAAAACAGCTTGCCCATCGGATCGGAAGGGTCGTGGACGCTGGCTCCGATCTGCAACCTTACACCCCGTGCGGCAAGATTATCGCCGATGGCGCGCGCATCCGGGACGGAGCGTGCCAGACGGTCTAGTTTGGGCACGACGAGCGTGTCGCCACTGCGCACAGCAGCCAATGCCTGATCGAGGCCCGGACGTAACCGGTTGGTACCGGTAAAGCCGCTGTCGGTGTAAATGCGGTCACTCCCCACACCGAGCGCCAGCAGAGCTTGCTTCTGCACCGTAAGGTCCTGCTTGTCGGTAGAACAACGGGCATAGCCAATAAGAGTGTTTGTCATGCTGGTATCTGTAACGTAAGGGGCTCCCTCAACGCAATAAATATAGTACCAGTTAAATGAGACGAAGGCCCGCCCGGAAAAGCAAGGAGTTTGGGCTTGGCGAGATGGAGCCGGGCATGCGTCCGTTGAACGATCCCCTTACGGACAAACGAACCGCTGATAACGGCTATGTAAAGATCAAAGTCATAGGTCTTGGATCGGTCGTACCGATTAAATGGCCGGCGATGTTGGCAGGAATACATTTTACCGGAATTGGCTGACACTGTGTAGCGGTGTTTATCTGGAGTTTGTTTTGATGCGTTATCGTCCTTTGCTGAAGACATCCCGATGGTCGGAGCTGGCAGGTATTCCATCCGACGAAGAAGGGATGATCCAGCACTTCACATTGAGTGGTGAGGATATCGACCATGTTTTGGCGAAACGTGGTGAGAACAATCAGCTTGGGTTTGCCGTTCAGCTATGCCTGATGCGCTACCCGGGCCACACTCTCGGGCCAACGGAAATTCTACCATCTGCCATGCTGGGATTTGTCGCACAGCAGCTCGAGCTCGATCCTGGCGTGTTCGATAATTATGCGCAAAGGTCTATGCAATCTAGTGAGACTTTGATTTTTAACGAGAATGTTGTGATTCTCGTCATGTAAAGGCAGTTTATTTATTTGTGGGTGAGATTGATGATTTTCACACTAACAAAGCAAAAAGCAAAACAATAACAAATAGTTAGCTTGATTTATGGCGGAGAGAGCGGGATTCGAACCCGCGATACGGTTCCCCGTATACACACTTTCCAGGCGTGCGCCTTCAACCACTCGGCCACCTCTCCGTCTGGCCTGCTGTCGGAAAGCACCTCAAAGGGCATAAATCTGACTGCAAACAGGATACCGCTCTTCTATTTAACGTTGGTTAGACGATAACGAACGGTAGCGGCGCGGAATATAGCGAGAATATGCGTATGATCAACAGCTATTTGCAAATTTTCACGTTAAATCTGTAGACGATTGAAGTGCCTTTGTGCCTTACATATATCTGTTTGTTTTTATTGTATTTATTCACGTTTTAGCTCTTGTTTCCTTCATGTACTTAAAAATACGAAGGATGAACAGGACACAAATTTCGGGAATAGGTGATTGGGACTGAGGCATGAATACAGAATCATCAACCTGGTTCATTACGCATTCACAAGGCCGTGTGGGCTGCATTGAATGAGGCATTTTCTTCAAACTGGTTGTGTTTTGTCCTATATAATTAAGCAAATTGATGTGAGCGCCCTTGAGGGTGCTCGCAGACCAAACCTCCCGCTGGAGATTGAAGCCCATGAGTTTTCTCGATAGCTATCGCAAGAAGGTTGTGATGCCCGCCCGTGATGAGGCGTTGCCGGGACGCGCGCAGGCTCTCCCGACGTCCGAGCGCCATTTTGTTTCCGGTCAGCCGCTCAAAGGACCGTTGCCGGATGGATTAAAGACAATCCTGTTCGGCATGGGGTGTTTCTGGGGGGCGGAGCGGCTTTTCTGGCAGATGCGTGGCGTTTATGTGACCGCTGTCGGTTATGCAGGCGGGATAACGCCAAATCCCACCTATGAAGAAACCTGCACTGGGCTGACGGGACATGCCGAAGTTGTGCTTGTGGTCTATGATCCAAAGCTGGTCAGTCTCGATACATTGCTGACGCTTTTCTGGGAGGAGCATGATCCCACGCAGGGCATGCGACAGGGCAATGATATCGGCACGACCTATCGTTCGGTGATTTATACCTTCAATCACGCAGATCGTGTGGTGGTTGAGGAAAGTCGTGATGCCTATGCCAAGGCGTTGGCCGCGCGTGGGCTTGGGGCGATCACTACGGAAATTGCCGATGCGCCGGAGTTTTATTATGCTGAAGCTTATCATCAGCAATATCTGGCGAAAAACCCGAACGGTTATTGCGGACTGCGCGGTACGGGTGTGAGTTGCCCGATACCACGTCCCATTGCCACGTCGTAAGAGTGACGGCGCTTACCAGTGCGGCGGCTTGTTGACTGGCACATCGGGGGCCGTCTGTTCTTCCAGAAGCAGAAAGCGGTCTGTTAAGGCATTCAGCTTTTTGGAAAGCTGATCGATTGTCTTCCACTGTTCCGAGACCACGGAAGACAATTCATCGACGGTTTTTTCCTGTTGAGCCAGCCGAATTTCAAGTTCGGTTATGCGTTCTTCGTTGGTCATGGGTTTTACTCCCTTCGCATAGGCTCAATCAGGGCGAGCACGATTATTTCGTGCCGTACATGCGGTCGCCTGCATCACCCAGTCCCGGTACGATATAACCTTTTTCATTGAGGTGGTCGTCGATTGAGGCCGTGAATATTTCGACGTCTGGGTGCGCCTTGGTGAAGCGTTCAATGCCTTCCGGGGATGCGAGCAGGCACAGAAAACGGATATTGGTTGCGCCGCGTTCCTTCAATTTGTCGATGGCCGCAATGGCCGAGTTGGCGGTTGCCAGCATCGGGTCGACAACGATGATCAGGCGATTGACGATATCTTCGGGTGCCTTGAAATAATATTCGATGGGTTGAAGCGTGGCGTGATCGCGGTAAAGGCCGATATGGGCGACGCGGGCGGCGTGGACCAGATCGAGCATGCCTTCGAGAAGGCCATTGCCAGCGCGCAGGATCGAGGCGAAAACCAGCTTCTTGCCTTCGAGGATGGGCGCTTCCATCTCCACAAGCGGGGTTTCGATGGTGGTCGTGGTCAGTTCGAGATCACGCGTCACTTCATAACAGAGCAGCAGCGATATTTCTTTCAACAGGCGGCGGAAGCTGCCGGTTGAGGTTTCGCGCTTGCGCATGATGGTGAGCTTGTGCTGGACAAGCGGGTGGCTGACGACGGTAACGCCCATGATCTTTCCACTTTTCTTGTTATGGTTTTCACTCTAGCGGCAGATTACGCCGGAGAAGCACATGAGCCATTATGCACACGCGCAATTATATGTCTCTTTGACCATTTTCATGCCGAGCGCAAGCCGGACGCACCATGTCTCCTCATCACAAAAGCGATGATATGCACAAAAAGGGTAGTGGAAACAGGTCTGTGCTTGTATCGTTAGGCACAAGCTTTATATGCATGAACTGAAATCGTTCGTTATAAGATTAAAAGCAGGATGAGCTATGAGCCAGCAAAAAGGCAATGCGGACCGCGTGGGCGCAAAAGGCGGCATGGAGAACTCATTCGGCTTTAAAGATGTGGACGAAACCGAAAAGCAAAATCTGGTCAATGACGTCTTCCATAAGGTCGCCAAGCGCTATGACGTGATGAACGACCTCATGTCGGCAGGCATGCATCGTGTCTGGAAAGATGCCATGGTTGCATGGCTTGCGCCATCCAGACGTGCCGGCTGGACCTCGCTTGATGTCGCAGGCGGTACGGGCGATATTGCCTTTCGCATTGTCGAGGCATCCGGGCAGCAGGCGCATGTGACCGTTCTCGATATCAATGGTTCGATGCTCGGTGTCGGACATGAGCGGGCAGTCAAGAAAGGGCTTATCGATAATCTTGAATTTGTCGAAGCCAATGCCGAAAGCTTGCCTTTCGAGGATAACAGCTTTGACGCCTATACGATTGCCTTTGGCATTCGTAATGTGCCGCATATCGACAAGGCGCTTTCGGAAGCCTATCGGGTGCTCAAACCCGGCGGGCGTTTCCTGTGCCTTGAGTTTTCCGAAGTCGAATTGCCTATCCTCGATAAGATTTATGACCAATGGTCGTTTAGAGCCATTCCGCGCATTGGCAAGATGATTACGGGGGACGCCGATTCCTATAGCTATCTGGTCGAATCCATCCGTAAATTCCCGAAACAGGACGATTTCGCCAAGATGATCGAGACGGCAGGTTTCGAGCGCGTGAGTTATCGCAATTTCACCGGCGGCGTTGCAGCCCTTCATTCAGGCTGGAAGCTTTGAGCAAAGCACGATCGATTTTGAGTTGGGGCTTTGCCGCATGAGCAATATTCTTGCCACGCTGCGGCTGATGCGGGCCGGATGGATATTGACCCATGAAGGCGTGATCAGCGCGCTGCCGGTCGAAGGGCTGACGGGTCTTCCTGCGCTCGGGCATAAGATCGCGCGGCTGTTAGCGCGTCCGCGCGCGCACAGGATAGAGCGCTCCGAACGCATGTCACGGGCGATGAACAAGCTTGGACCGTCTTATGTCAAATTGGGGCAGTTTCTCGCGACACGGCCTGATATTGTCGGGCGCGATGTGGCGGCTGATCTCGAACTGTTGCAGGACCGGCTTGATTTTTTTCCGCAGGCTGATGCCGCAATGACCGTCGAAGGCTCGCTAGGCCGGACTATCGATGATCTCTTTGTGCGTTTTGATGCCCCCATTGCCGCGGCCTCCATGGCGCAGGTGCATCCGGCGGAAGTGCTCAAGGATGGTGTGTCGAAGAAGGTTGCGGTTAAGGTGATCCGCCCCGGCGTGCGCCAGCGTTTTGCGCGCGATCTGGAAAGCTTTTACATGGTCGCGCGCATGCAGGAGCATTATGTGCCCTTCACGCGGCGGCTGCGTCCCGTGCAAATGGTCGATACGCTGTCACAGACGACGCGTATTGAAATGGACTTGCGGCTGGAAGCGGCCGCTCTCTCGGAGATTGCCGAAAATATCAAGGACGATCCCGGTTTCCGTGTTCCCTAGGTTGATTGGGAGCGCACGGGCCGCGATGTGCTGACGCTTGAGTGGATCGATGGCATCAAGATGTCGGATTTGACCGGACTTGAGGCTGCTGGTTTGGACCTCAAGAAACTGGCCGAAACGCTGATCCAGTCTTTCCTGCGCCATACGTTGCGTGATGGTTTTTTTCATGCCGACATGCATCCGGGCAATCTGTTCGTCGATCATGCAGGCATGATCGTAGCGGTCGATTTCGGCATTACCGGACGGCTCAACAAGGACCAGCGGCGGTTTTTAGCCGAAATTCTCTATGGTTTTATCACGCGCGATTATATGCGTGTGGCCGAGGTGCATTTCGAGGCGGGTTATGTGCCGCATACCCATGACGTGGCAAGTTTTGCACAGGCCATCCGCGCCATTGGCGAGCCGATCCATGGCCAGCCTGCCGAAACCATTTCCATGGCCAAACTCCTGACGCTGCTTTTCGAGGTGACGGAGCTTTTTGACATGCAGACACGGCCCGAACTGCTGATGCTGCAAAAAACCATGGTGGTGGTGGAAGGGGTGTCGCGCTCGCTCGATCCGCATTTCAATATGTGGAAAGCGGCGGAACCCGTTGTGGGCGACTGGATCCGCAAAAATCTCGGGCCGCAGGGTATGCTGCTGGATGCAAAAGACAGTGCCTATGCGCTTTTGCATTTTACCCGAAAGACGCCGGAACTGGTGGCGCGTTTTGATCGTGCTTCTGTTGCACTTGACGATATGGCAACCAATGGTCTGCGGTTTGATGCGGCAACGGCAGAAGCCATCGGTCGCTCAGAGGCGCGCCATTCGCGCTGGGGTCGCATTGCGCAGATCGTGATTGCAATTGCACTCGCAGCGATAGCAATTAAACTCTATATTGCGCTTTGATTGCAAATTAGCGTGACAAAATCGCTATAAAATGATTTCATTGATTGCATGAATAACCTTTTGGTGCAATCAAATGGCCAGTATTACCATCCGCAATCTTGACGATGCCGCCAAGGAACGGCTGCGTGTGCGTGCCGCGCAAAACGGGCATTCCATGGAAGAGGAAGTGCGTCTTCTGCTCGCGGGTCTTCATGAGCCGGAAAAAAATGCACCAAAGGCGTGCGCTATTGCAGCGTCCCTTACCGGCAAGCGTATTCTGCTCATCATCGCAGGTGGGATTGCGGCTTATAAAGCGCCCGATCTTATCCGTCGGTTGCGTGAGCGTGGTGCGCTTGTTACGCCCTTGATGACGGGGGCAGCGCAACAATTCGTAACGCCACTGACGATTGGCGCGGTTTCGGCGAGCCACGTTTACAGTGATCTTTTCTCGCGTGAGGACGAGCATGATGTCGGGCATATAAGGCTGGCACGCGATGCGGACCTCATCGTAGTGGCACCTGCTACCGCCGACCTGATGGCAAAAATGGCGAATGGCTTGGCCGATGATCTGGCGAGCGCCGTGTTGCTGGCGCGCAAAGTGCCAGTGCTGATTGCGCCCGCCATGAACCCGGCCATGTGGGACAACCCGGCGACAAGGCGCAACCGCCTGACGCTTGAAAAGGATGGCGTGCGTTTTATTGGGCCTGAAAAGGGTGAGATGGCGGAAAGCGGTGAGGCAGGTATGGGCCGCATGAGCGAACCGCTCAGCATTGTCACGGCCATGGAAAGCCTGCTCGCACCCGAGGCAAGACCGCTCACAGGCAAGACCATCGTCATGACATCGGGACCGACCCATGAACCGATCGATCCGGTGCGCTATATCGCCAACCGCTCGTCGGGCAAGCAGGGCCATGCCATTGCGGGTGCACTTGCGCGATTAGGCGCGAGCGTGCATCTTGTTTCCGGTCCGGTCAATATTCCCGATCCTGAAGGCGTCGATGTCATTCATGTCGAGACGGCGCGGGAAATGCAGGCGGCGGTGGAAAAACACCTGCCAGCCGATGCAGCCGTTATGGTCGCAGCCGTTGCCGACTGGCGCACGGCGAGCAAAGCGGGCCAGAAGATCAAGAAAAAACCGGGCGAGGGTGCGCCGACGCTTGAGATGATCGAAAACCCGGATATTCTGGCAGGCGTCGGGCATCATGAAAAACGGCCCGGCCTTGTGGTAGGCTTTGCAGCGGAAACGCAGGATGTGCTCGCCAATGCCGGACGCAAACTGGAAAAAAAGGGTGCCGACTGGATTGTCGCCAATGATGTGTCGGGTGATGTGATGGGGGGCGATCACAATCGGGTGCGGATATTGAGCCACGCCGGTGTCGAGGAATGGCCGGAAATGAGCAAGGAAGACATCGCGGAAAAGCTAGCGGAGAAAATTGCCGCCAGCCTTGTAGGTCAGATTCAGGCCTTGTCGCGGACCTGATAATCCTTGATCGCCGCAAAGCGGATGGCCTTCCAGCGTTCGGCTTCATAATTGAGCGAGAAACCGTTTTGGGCGAGGAATACGGGATCATTGTCGAGATCATGTGCAATATCGGCGCGGTGCGCGGCGATGAAGCGGTCAATCTCGGCAGGGTCGTCGGCTGAAATCCAGCGGCACACCGAAAAGCGTGACACTTCGAAGCCGACGGGCAACGAATATTCGATCTTCAGACGCTCGGTCAGAACGTCGATCTGAAGCGCGCCGACCACGCCGACAATCGATGGCGAACCGTCATCGGGTACGAAAAGCTGCACCACGCCTTCTTCCGCCATTTGTTGCAACGCTTCACGCAGTTTCTTTGCTTTCATGGCGTCATCCAGACGCACGCGACGCAGGATTTCCGGTGCGAAATTCGGAACACCCCGGAACAGGATATCTTCGCCTTCCGTCAGCGTGTCGCCAATGCGCAAGGTGCCATGATTGGGAATGCCCACAACGTCACCGGCAAAGGCTTCATCGGCGATCTGGCGTGAGCGGGCAAAGAAGAATTGCGGCGCGGAAAGGCTCATGGGCTTGCCGGTACGCACAAGTTTCGCTTTCATGCCGCGCGAAAGCTTGCCGGAGCAGACGCGCAGGAAAGCGATGCGGTCGCGATGGTTTGGGTCCATATTGGCCTGAATCTTGAAGACGAAGCCGGTCATCTTGTCTTCGGTCGAGCCAACCATGCGTGTATCCGCCTGCTGGTCGCGGGGGGCAGGGCCGAAATCGCAGAAAGCCTCAATCAGATCACGCACACCGTAATTTTTCAGTGCCGAGCCGAAATAAACCGGCGTCATGTGGCCTTCGCGAAAAGATTGAAGATCGAACGTACGGCAGACACCCTGCGCCAGTTCGGTATTTTCAAGCCATGCTTCGCGTTCGTTTTCCGGCAAAAGTGCTGCCGCTTCTTGCGGGCCGCTGACTTTTGTCGGCTCCTCCTCAGCATCCTTCTGGCGCAAGGTATTGTTGTGCAGATCGTAGGTGCCGGCGAAACTTTTGCCCGAGCCGATCGGCCATGTGATGGGAGCCGTGTCGAGCGCCAGTTTCTCCTCGATCTCGTCGAGAATTTCGAGCGGATCGCGGGCCTCGCGGTCCATCTTGTTGACAAAGGTGACGATGGGAATGTCACGCATGCGGCAGACTTCAAACAGTTTTAACGTTCGCGGTTCAATACCCTTGGCGGCATCGATCACCATGACCGCGCTATCGACAGCGGTTAGCGTGCGATAGGTGTCGTCGGCAAAATCCTCGTGGCCCGGCGTGTCGAGGAGATTAAAAATGCAGTCCTTGTACTCGAACGTCATCACGGAAGTGACAACGGAAATGCCGCGGTCGCGTTCGATGTTCATCCAGTCCGAGCGGGTCTGGATGCGATCTTTCTTGGCCTTGACCTCACCTGCCAGCTGGATTGCGCCGCCAAACAGCAACAGCTTTTCGGTCAGCGTTGTCTTATCGGCATCCGGGTGCGCGATGATCGCGAATGTGCGGCGCTTGGAAACGGGATGGCCTTGTGTGGTGGTTGGGGCGGACATATGGAAACTCGTAATGGCAAGTGACAGGCCGCGCAGATAGCGCTGCAAAGATGTTGGGCTGCATCTAGCAGTCCTTGGCCAAAAGGTCGAGTTTAAATGCGAAAGCGGCATGTATCATGCCGCTTTCCCTCAAGGGTTTATTTGCTGGCCTTGATACCAAGGCCAAAGGCGATGAAAGCCCAGCCCTGAAAGATCAGGTCCACTGCCAGAAACAGGCCGAGAATGAACAGGCTGTTGACCGGCCATTGCAGGGCGATGACAAGACCTGCGAGCGCCGTGATCACACCGGCTGCAACGATCCAGCCCCAGCCAGCCGCAGGCTTAGACTTGAAACCGAGCCAGATGCGGAATGCGCCAGCGCCGAGAAGCGTTGCTGCGAGCAGGAAGGTCAGGATGCCTGCTGCCAGAATGGGATTGACGAAGGCAACGATGCCCGCCACCGTATAAAGCAGGCCGCTCAGCAGCCAGAAGAAAAAGCGTCCCCATGTCTTGACGCCAAAGGCATGGATGATTTCGATGATACCGGCAAACAGCATCATCAGGCCAACATAATAGACCGAAACGACGGTCGCCAGAACCAGATTGCCGAAGGCAATGCCGCCGAGGATCAGCAGCGCCACGCCCAGTGCGACGAACCAGCCCCATTTGCCGGACAGTTCTGCCTTGATATTCTCAAAACCATTGTTTGCCGTGACCATCAAATGCCCCTTGGATGATGTGAACATGCTGACACTATAGGACATTGTTGCTTTTTGACCAGCATTTCATGCGCGGCTGAAAACGATATCCATCTTGCGGGTTAGCATCTGGACGCATTATAACTTATTGTCATGACGACCTAATCTTCGTTCCCACAAAGCGGGGGCGATCATCCTTGGAAATTTGTGCTCAATGTTCGATCTGATTGCGCATTACTGGCCGCATATCCTGGCAGTCATTTCGATTGTTCTGGGAGCTATCGCAGCCATCCATGCGACCTTGACCAAGGATGAGGTGCGCACGGCGCTGGGCTGGGTCGGCGTGATCGTGCTTTCCCCCATCGTTGGAGCCGTGGTCTATGCCATTGCCGGTGTCAACCGCATAAGGCGGTCGTCGTTGAGCGAGCAGCGTGCCATGGGCCATATCGCGCTTTATCATTTGTCGCATTTCGACACGACCAATGATCTGGTGCGTGCGGCTTTCGGTCGTCAATTCGGCGCCATGAAAATTCTGGGCGATGCGGTCAGTCTTTACGATTTCACCAGTGGCAACCGCATTGAAATGCTGGAAAGCGGCGATGAAGCCTATGATGCAATGCTGGAGGCCATTGCCAAGGCCGAACGCAGCATTTTGCTGGAAACCTATATTTTCGACCGCGACGTGATCGGGGAAAAATTTGCCGAGGCACTGGGGGAGGCGGTTAAACGCGGCGTGGAAGTGCGCGTTCTGGTCGATGCGGTGGGCGCGCGCTATTCCTATCCCAGCATTGTCGGCCTGTTGCAGGAAAAGGGCGTCACCGTTGATGTTTTCAATGGCAATATCATCATCGGTTTGCGGCTACCTTATGCCAATCTGCGCACCCACCGCAAAATCCTGATTGTCGATGGACGGCACGGTTTTACCGGCGGGATGAATATACGCGGTGGTTTTGTGCGCGCAATTGCGGGCGACAACGTTGCGTTCGATACGCATTTCAGGCTCGAAGGACCGGCTATTGCCGATCTGTTCCATATTGCATCCGAAGACTGGCGTTTTGCCACCGGAGAACTGCTGGAAGGCAATGCATGGGGCATCGCGCCGCCGGAAAACCCGCCCGGCACCGGAACGCTGGTCCGTATCGTCGGTTCCGGCCCGGACAAGAATGTCGAAACCAATCACCGTATGATGATGGGCGCTTTTTCGATTGCCGAGCAGCATATTCTCATCATGACGCCCTATCTTTTGCCCGATCGCGAGTTGATCAGTGCGCTGGTGACGGCAGCACGGCGTGGTGTGTCGGTGGATATTGTGGTTCCGGGCGTCAATAATCTGAAACTGGTGGACCGCGCCATGCGCGCGCAGTTCGACCAGCTTTTAAAAGATGGCTGCCGCATCTGGCGGGCAGGCGGGGCATTCAACCATTCCAAGCTGATGACCATTGATGGTGCGTGGTCCTATGTCGGTTCGTCCAATATCGACCCGCGTTCGCTACGGCTCAATTTCGAGGTCGATATGGAAATTCTCGACCGCGATGTGGCGCGTCAGGTGGAAGAACGTATCGGCAAGGTGATCGAGGGCAGTCGCGAGGTCAGTCTGACACGGCTTAAAAACCGCCCGTTTCTGGTCCGCATCATTGATCGGACCATCTGGCTCGGCTCGCCTTTTCTCTGATTGTGGAAAAGCTTTCCCGCAAGCGGGAAAGCCATGCCTGTTCAGGCTTCGAGGATCACTTTCATCGCCTTTTCGCGCGCTGCATTGCCGAAAACCTCGTAAGCATCAAGGATGTGATCGAGCTTGAAGCGGTGCGTGATGAGCTTTTTTGGATCGACCTTGCCTGACTGAAGCGTCTTGATCAGCATGGGCGTGGTGTTAGTGCAGACCAACCCCATAGAAATATTGATGTTCTTGATCCATAATTCTTCGATATGGAGTTCCACCGGCTTGCCGTGCACGCCGACATTGGCGATATTGCCGCCAGCCGAGACGATCTTCTGGCAGACATCGAAGGTTGCAGGCACACCGACAGCCTCGATTGCAACATCGACACCCTCACCAGCGGTCATTTCCATAACCTTTGTGACGGCATCTTCAGTGCCGACCTGAATGGTGTCGGTTGCGCCAAATTGTTTTGCGAGTTCGAGCCGCGCCGCATCCGTATCGATCATGATGATACGTCCGGGTGAATAGAATTGCGCGGTCAGAAGCACCGACATGCCAACCGGACCGGCACCCACGATGGCAATCGTGTCGCCGGGCTTGACTTTGCCTGCCTGCACGCCGATTTCCATGCCGGTGGGCATGATATCGGAGAGCATGACGAGCGCTTCTTCGTCCATGTCTGCAGGGATGGGATAAAGCGAATTGTCGCCATGCGGGATGCGCACATATTCGGCCTGCGTTCCATCGATCTTGTGGCCGAGAATCCAGCCGCCATCGGCGCAATGCGCATAAAGCTGTCGTTTGCAGTTGGGACAGGCCCCGCAGGAGGTGACGCAGGAGATGAGCACCCGATCACCGGCTTTGAAGTTGCGCACAGCAGCACCGACTTCTTCCACCACACCCACACCTTCATGGCCCAGCGTGCGGCCTTCGGTGACAGCAGGCACGTCGCCTTTCAGAATATGCAGATCGGTGCCGCAGATGGTGGTGCGGGTAATGCGCACGATAATGTCTGTCGGTTTCTCGATGCCGGGCTTTGTCTTGTCGATCCAGTCTTTTTTGCCTGGACCCTGGTAAATCAGAGCTTTCATTTCCTACTCCTTCAAAACCTTCTGCCCGTCCTCCGGGCAGGCCGAGACTATGCCATTCTGGTCTGATGTGAAAAGCGCCAAATATCGGCTAACGAAAAAATGAAAAATGATCTTGATAGGAAGCCCGGATTGTTATGAGCCGGTCTTTTGTGAAGCTTCGTCCTTATGGATTTCCTGCAAAAGAGCATTGGCGGATTTGAGATCAAGATGGGCCTTGATCGGCAGATGATCGGACGCCATACGCGCCAACGGGGAATCATGAACCTCGACCGAGGTGACGAGATTGCGTGGCGCGCTCAGCACCCGATCAAGTGCAAGCACCGGAAAACGGGACGGAAAACTTGGTACGGCAGTTGCCACATGGTCGAAGGTCGGTTTGAGGGCTGCAAGCGATGAGCGTTTGCCGATGCGCCATTCGTTGAGGTCCCCCATCAGAAGGGTTGGCAGCGAATCCGTTTCCTCAAGAACCGAGAGAATGCTTTCCGCCTGCTGCTGGCGTGAACGTTTGAGCAGGCCCAGATGGGCAGCGATGATGCGCAAGGGACCGGATGCAAATTGCAGATCGGCGACGAGTGCGCCACGCGGTTCGACACCCGGCAGTTTCAATTGACGGATATTGTTGACCACGCCTTCACGCAGTAGAAGCACATTCCCGTGCCAGCCATGGCCTTTGGGCATGGTCGCGGTAATCGGCACAGGAACAAGGCCATGCTGGCGTTCCAGCAATCCCAGATCGAGCAGGCCCGAGCGCTCGCCAAACCGCTTGTCTGCTTCTTGCAAGGCGACCACATCGGCATTGAGTTCGCTGATGACTTCCGCCGTACGCTGCGGGTCGAAGCGTTTATCGATGCCGATGCATTTGTGAATATTATAGGAAGCGATCACAATATCGCTGTCGGCGATGTTGACCTGTGGTGGGCGAAAGCCCGGCCGGTTGCGGATGGCCGTCAGAATCGATCGCGACAGTCGATTGGGTTCTTTCTTCATCTGCAACTTTCAACATGTGAAGTCATGGCTTTTGTCAGATTACAGCCATATGGCTGGATCCGGAACCGCAGAAAATATTAAAATTGCCCCTAAGTTCAGGCTATAAATAGGCGCATTCTGCTCGTTGAGAAAGCCTCAGCAGTCTTTCCACTGTGTGTTGCTATTTTCCTGCCAGCCGCATTTGTGCAGCAAGGGCGTGTCGTCGGTAAAGCTAGGCCAGCCGATACAAAGATAGAAGCTGAAACGCCAGCTTGGTGGAACATCAAACAATTCTTGCATCGAGTGGGGATCGAGGATCGAAACCATGCCGACCCCGAGGCCAAAGGCTCGGGCGGAGAGGTTGAGATTTTGTACGGCCATGGCTGTGCTGTGTTCAAGCGTGGAGTGCATGGATTGGCGTCCCAGACCATGGCCTTCAGTTGGTTCGCTTTCGGTGAAAATGGCAAGCTGTAATGGCGCTTGCTCGATGCCTTCCAGCTTCAGCTTCTGGTATTCTTGCGCCCGTTCACCGTCATAAAGGGTGGCTGCTTGACTGTTGGCTCTCTCGAATATGGCGTGGACCGCAGCGCGCTTTTTGTGGCTTTCGACATTAAACACCCGCCACGGGCGCGCATTGCCGACCGAAGGCGCATAGTCCATGGATTGCTTAAGCGATGTGATGATGTCGTCTGCAATGGGCGCATCGCGAAAATGCCGAACATCACGTCGCCATTTCATGAGATCGAAAAAAATATCGCGTTGTTCGGGGGAGAATTGCATGGTTGCCAGATCGAAAAAGGGTTGATAGCCCCATCCTTATCCATGATGGAGCCAAAAGCAAAAAAAGCCCGCTTGCGCGGGCTTTTTGGGGTGCTTCTGGACCTTGGTAGTGGTCTGAAGACTTGGAAATGGTGCCCAGAAGAGGACTCGAACCTCCACGCCCTTGCGAGCGCCAGCACCTGAAGCTGGTGCGTCTACCAATTCCGCCATCTGGGCGACGAGGACCCATCTAAGGGGTCGATCCGACTCTGTCAATCGCGTTTGCGAAATTCAGCCAGCTTTTTTTTATTGTAGCTGTTTTGTTTGTGAAAAGTGGGCCGGATGCGTGTTTGCATCCAGCCGAAAGCCTGTCAGGCCTCCAGAATTTCCTTGGAGGCTACGGTGGAATCGGCATTCAACTGATAAATGATCGGGACGCCGGTATTGAGTTCCTGCTTGAGAATCTGTTCCGGTGTCAGTCCATCGAGCGCCATGATGAGCGCGCGCAGTGAATTGCCATGGGCTGCGACCAGAACTGTTTCGCCACGCAGTACATGCGGCTGGATCTGGTGCAGATAATAAGGCCAGACGCGTGCGCCGGTATCTTTCAGGCTTTCACCGCCCGGAGGGGGCACATCATAGGAGCGGCGCCAGATATGCACCTGTTCCTCACCCCACTTGGCACGCGCATCGTCCTTGTTGAGACCGGAAAGGTCGCCATAATCGCGTTCGTTCAAGGCCTGATCGCGAATGGTTTCAAGCCCGGACTGGCCAAGTTCGTCCAGAATATGCTGGCATGTCGTCTGCGCCCGCGACAGAACCGACGTATAGGCAATGTCGAATTTAAGCCCGGCCTTCTTGAGACGCTGGCCTGCGGCCTTTGCTTCCGCGTGGCCCTGTTCGGTCAGGCCCGGATCGCGCCAGCCAGTGAACAGGTTCTTAAGGTTCCATTCGCTTTGACCATGGCGGACCAGAACGAGGGTACGAGACATCGGCGTTGCTCCATTTGATGAGGGGGTGGAAACAGGAAAATTGCGAATTATTCGGACAATCCCAGCACGTCGCGCATAGAATAGAGGCCCGGTTTGCGGCGGTGCGCCCAGAGTGCGGCCTTAAGCGCACCACGCGCGAAAATCGTACGGTCTTCGGCGTGATGGGACAGCACGATGCGCTCACCAAGACCGGCCAGAATGACCGAATGATCGCCAATGACCGAACCGCCACGCAAAGTGGCAAAGCCGATGGTGCCTTCCTCGCGCGTGCCGGTATGTCCGTCACGCACCCGCACGCTTCGTTCCGCCAAATCGATGGCGCGGCCCTCGGCTGCCGCTTCGCCCAAGAGAAGGGCGGTGCCCGATGGCGCATCGACCTTGTGCCGGTGATGCATTTCCAGAATTTCGATATCGAAATCTTGCGGGTCGAGCGCTTTTGCAGCCTTTTCGACCAGAACCGAGAGCAGATTGATGCCGAGGCTCATATTGCCGGATTTGACGATTGTCGCATGGCGGGCGGCGGCGCGGATTTTTTCCTCGTCCTCAGCCGAGCAGCCCGTGGTACCAATCACGTGAACGATACGTGCCTGCGCTGCAAAACCTGCAAATTCGACGCTTGCAGCAGGGCTTGTGAAATCGAGAATACCTTCGGCTTTGGCAAAGACCGGCAGCGGATCGTCGGTGATTTTAACCTCGAGCGGGCCAAGTCCTGCAACTTCGCCGGCATCCTTGCCAATTAGGGGAGAGCCGGGGCGCTCGATAGCGCCAATGAGCTTTGTCCCGTGCGTTTCTACAACAGTGCGAATCAGGGTCTGGCCCATGCGTCCGCCTGCACCGACGACGACTAGCCTCATTTCAGGGGAAAAGCTTTGCGCTTCACCGGTCATTGTTTTCTCCTGCCGTGACTGGATCACTCATCATGTCACTTTCACCGTTCTGCAATCGGTAGAAACGGGCATAGACCCCATTGGGAATATCGATCAATTTATCGTGGCGACCTTCTTCGACCACGCGCCCCGCTTCCATCACCACAATGCGGTCGGCATTGACAACCGTTGAAAGGCGATGGGCGATGACGATGGTGGTGCGGCCTTTCATGATGGTTTCGAGCGCCTGCTGTACCCGCTTTTCCGACTCATTATCGAGCGCCGACGTGGCTTCATCAAGCAGCAGAACCGGCGCATTGCGCACAATGGCGCGCGCAATTGAAATACGCTGGCGCTGGCCCCCTGAAAGGGTCGCGCCGTTTTCACCGACAGATGTGTCGTAACCCTGCGGTTGTTGCAGGATGAAATCATGTGCATGCGCCAGTTTCGCCGCACTGACGATTTCCTCGTCGGTCGCATCGGGGCGACCATAACGGATATTGTCGGCAATGGTGCCTTCAAAGAGATATGGCTGCTGCGAGACATAGGCGATGGCATGGCGCAGCGAGGCCTTGGTGACCTTGGCAATATCCTGCCCATCATAAAGGATGGTACCTTTATCAAGGTCATAAAAGCGTTGAATGAGGCCGATCAGGGTTGATTTTCCTGCACCCGATGCGCCGATGATTGCGGTTGTCTCACCTGCTTTTGCCACAAATGAAACATCATGCAGAACCGGCGATACTTCGCTATAGGAAAAGTGCAGATTATTGAGCTGAAGCTCGCCTTGGCCGGGCTGAAGCGCTGGTGCATCGGGCGCATCGCCCTGATGTGGCACGATATCCAGTACTTCATAAATCATGCGCGCATTAACCAGCGCCCTTTCCAGCCCGACCTGAAGGCGGGCGAGGCGGCGCGCGGGGTCATAGGCGAGGAGAAGGGCTGTAATGAAGGCGAAGGTGGCACCCGGCGGCTGCTGTTCGAGAATGGCGCGATAGCCGCTATAAGCGAGCACACCGGAGACGGCAAAACCGGCCAGAATTTCAGAAATCGGCGTGGTGCGCTCGGAAACCTTGGCGATCTTGTTGCTGCGTCCTTCCGATTGGTCGATCAGGCTGCCGATCTTGGCGCGCAACTGGTCTTCCATCGTAAAGGCCTTGACGATGGCAATGCCTTGCACCGATTCCTGCATGGCACCGAGAAGATGCGAATTGAGATGCACCAGATCGCGGGTCACGGAGCGGATGCGGCGCGAAATATAGGCAACCGCCAGAACGAGCGGCGGGCCGATCAGGAAGATCGCGGTCGAGAGCAACGGGTCCATATAGAACATCATGGCGACGAGACCGACCAGAGAGATGAAATCGCGGGCAATCGACGAGATCGTCATGTTGAGCAGGTCACGAATGCCGGAAACATTCTGGTTGATCTGTGCTGCGAGATGGCCGGAGCGATGATCGTTATAGAAATCAAGACCGAGCCGCATCAGATGGTCGAAGATGCGCTTCTGGTAGCGCGCAACCAGATTATTGCCGATCTTGGCCAGTTCCACCGCCTGCACATAGCCGGAAAGGCCGCGCAGGATGAAAATGGCCAGCAACGAGCCGCAGATGATCCAGATCAGCGACAATTGCTGCTCGTAAAAAATCTTATCGATCATCGGCTTCATCATATAGGCAAGCGCGCCGTTTGAACCGCCGACGATAAGGGACGCCACAATGGCGATAAAATAGTTCCTTTTATATTCGCCGATATTTTCCGACAACATGCGGCGAATGACGCGGGTTGCCTCGCCCGTATCGATCTTGTTCTTTTTTTTCCTGAATAGACTCACGTTTTAAAGCGCTTTTTGTATGGGGCCTTGCGGTTTCCCGGCGGCGATCATTGAAACATGCGTTTCTATAGCCTTATCCGTGTCGCTTGACCATCCTCTAGGCTTTGGATCAGTCAGCCGATGCGCTCTAGTGATCAACGCGCCAGCGGCGGCCTTCGGTTGTAACCTCGAAACGTTCCGGTGTGCGGGCAAAGGTGGCAAGCCCGGTCAGCGCCGCAAAGGGATAGGTAATGACATGGATCGGAATCTGCTGCATAATGGCCTTATGCGGGGCCTTGTCTTCAAAAGCCGCGCGGAAGGCTCCACTTTTGAGTGCGGGAAGAATGCGCTGCGGAATGCCGCCCGAAAGATAAACCCCGCCATGCGCCATGAAAATGAGTGCAATGTCGCCCGCAAGACGCCCCAGATAGGTCGCGAACAGTTCCAGCGTTTCACTGGCCTGCGGATTGCTGCCGTCAAGACCGGCGGCAGTGATTTCAGGGGGGGTATCGAGGGTGGGCTTTACTTTATCAGCGGCGCAAATGGCGACATAAAGATTGTGCAATCCACGACCGCTCAGAATCTGCTCGCTTGAAACGCGGCCCTCGATTGTATCGATATGCGGGAAAATTTCATAATCACGCGCCGAGCGCGGGCCGATATCGACATGACCGCCTTCACCGGGAACCGGTATCCATGCGCTTCCGGTGTGCACAAGGCCCGCAACGCCAAGGCCGGTGCCCGGACCAAGCACGACGCGGGTCGCTGTCTCTTGTGCCTTTTTGCCGCCGATCTGCTCCATGTGTTCGCCTTCAAGGGCGACGACGGCCAGCGCCTGCGCCTCGAAATCGTTGAGAACGGTGACGTCCTCAAAGCCGAGTTCGGCAATCATTTTCTTGGGGCGCACCACCCAGTCGCAATTGGTCAGATCGATCTCGTCGCTTTCAACGGGGCCTGCAACGGCCAGAATGACAGAACGGGGCTTGATGGCGCTTTCTTTGAGGATGACGCTTTCGATTGCTTCATCGATGGTGGCATAATCGGCCGTTTGCAAGACCGGAAATTCTTCCGGTTCGCTTTGAGCATCGGCAAGGATCAGAAAACGGGCATTGGTGCCGCCGATATCGCCGACGAGTACTGGAAATTTGAAATCATGCCCGGCATCGATGATCGTTTGCATTTTTCTTCCCTGTCATGGCCTTTGCCCGCAATGATCTGGCGAGCCTGTTTATTGTTATTATTATGTCTTGATCAGTCCATTGCCTTGATGAGCTTTTCCGCAGTGGCACGGTTGAGCGCCATGGGAATGTCATAAACGCTGCCAAGGCGCGTCAGGGCTTTGACATCCACATCATGCGGCAGGGGGGAGAGCGGGTCGATGAAGAAAATCATCGCCTCGACCTTGCCTTCCGCAATCATGGCGCCGATCTGCTGGTCGCCGCCAAGCGGTCCGCTCTTGACGCGGTGAATGTTGAGTGAAGGACAGGCATCCTGAATAAGTCCGCCGGTCGTGCCGGTCGCGACAATGTCATAATTTGACAGCGCCTTTTCATGGGTGCGCGCAAAGGCAACCATATCGTCCTTTTTCTGGTCATGGGCGATTAATGCGATGCGCAGGCGTTCCGTCATGAAATTGATAACCTTGTCATCTGTGGCGTTTATGAAGGGCGACTTTGGACTTAAAACGTTTTAGGTCTATAGCCAAGCATCAGTTTCATGAAAAGCCCCTTGCCCGCCCGGTCGCGTTTTCCAAGCCTGTATCATTGCGCGCCATAGGTGACTTCGGCAATGGAATCGGGTCCGGGGGCCTGCAATATGGTGGCGCAGGCATTCGGCAGGTCGGACAGCATGATGGGGCGCGGCTTTTTGGGTGGCTGCTTGTCCTTGGATGGCTTAGCCGGTTTCCACGGCTCATCGGTGAACCACCATGCAAGCGACTTGTCGCAACCATCACCCGCTGCGACTTTCGGCTGCGGCTTGCATTGCGGCGAGCCGGGCAGGCAGGTCAGGCGGACATGGAAATGATAATGATGTCCCCAATAGGGACGCACCTTGCCAAGCCAGCTTCTGTCGCCCTTTACCGTATCGCAAAGCTGTTTCTTGATGCCGGGATGCACGAAAATGCGCTCGACTTCCGGGTAGCCTGCGGCTGTCTTTAACAGGGCGGTGCGGCTCGGTGTCCATTTCTTCGGATCGACATAGAGCGAATCCTTCGCAAGCATGGAAACAGCGGAGATATCTTCGCGTTCCTGATTGGTGAATCGCTTGTTTGGCATGGGCGTCAGCCAGATATCGGCATCGAGTCCGACTTGATGCGAGGCGTGTCCTGTCAACATCGGACCGCCGCGCGGCTGTGAAATGTCACCGACCAGAAGACCGGGCCAGCCTTCTTTGGCTGCGTCCTTTGAGAGCTTTTCCAGCAAGCCGATCATACGCGGATGCCCCCAGCGGCGGTTGCGCGAAAGTCGCATCACCTGCCAGTGCGGTCCATCGACCGGCAGGGCGACAGCGCCGGTAATGCAACCCTTGGAATAAAAGCCGATGGCCTGGGGTTGCTTTGTGACGGTGGGGAGTTTCTGAGCGCCGAAAGCCTGTTTTGCGGGGACGTCCTGCGCCATGACTTCAGGCGCGATCATCGCGGCAAGGCAGGTTGCGAGAATGAGACGCGGCCAGAATCTTGATCTCGATAAAGAAGCCATGGGCAATTCCCCGAAACAGGCACGCCCGAATCATTCGGGCAGAATGCTGGAATTATGCTGTGCAATCACACGAACGGCAATCACCGCCAGCTATCCTCGTTCCACATGGCTGAAAAAGCCGTGCGGTAATCAGGATAGGTAAAGTTATAACCAAGCGCCTTGATGAGGCGGTTGGAGACGCGCTTGTTTTCGCCATAGAAGGATCGCGCCATGGGTTTCAAATCGGCCTCATCG
>JAATGD010000344.1 GCA_015654965.1 Hyphomicrobiales bacterium | reverse complement strand
CCATGTATCCCGACCAGTCGCTTTATCCGGCCAATGCCGCACCGGAACTTGCAAAACGCATCAACAAGACGCTGCAACGCGCCGACCAGATCGAAACCGCTGAAGGCAAGGGACTTTCGGTCGAGACATGGTTCGCGCCCATCGTCGCCGATGCCGAAGCCGGTTTTGGCGGACCGTTGAACGCGTTCGAGATCATGAAAGCCTTCATCGAAGCGGGTGCGGCGGGCGTTCACTATGAGGACCAGCTCGCTTCCGAGAAGAAATGCGGCCATCTCGGTGGCAAGGTTCTGATCCCGACCGCGGCCCATATCCGCAATCTCAATGCGGCGCGTCTTGCAGCCGATGTCATGGGGACGGCAACACTGGTCATCGCCCGCACCGATGCGGAAGCCGCAAAACTTCTGACGTCCGATATCGACGAGCGCGACCAGCCCTTTGTCGATTACGATGCGGGCCGCACGGCGGAAGGCTTTTATCAGGTCAAGAACGGCATTGAGCCCTGCATTGCGCGTGCCATCGCCTATGCGCCTTTCTGCGATCTGATCTGGATGGAAACGTCAAAGCCCGATCTCGAACAGGCGCGGCGTTTTGCCGAAGCCGTGCACAAGGCGCATCCGGGCAAGAAGCTGGCTTACAACTGCTCGCCGTCGTTTAACTGGAAGAAAAATCTCGATGAAGCGACCATTGCCAAATTCCAGCGCGAGCTGGGTGCCATGGGCTACAAGTTCCAGTTCATCACGCTCGCGGGTTTCCACCAGCTCAATTACGGCATGTTCGAGCTGGCGCGTGGCTACAAGGACCGGCAGATGGCCGCCTATTCCGAATTGCAACAGGCGGAATTTGCCGCCGAAAGCAATGGCTATACGGCAACCAAGCACCAGCGCGAAGTCGGCACCGGCTATTTCGATGCCGTGTCGCTGGCCATCACCGGCGGTCAGTCATCGACCACCGCCATGAAAGAATCGACCGAAACAGCGCAATTCAGACCGGCTGCCGAATAGCAGCCCCATATAAAAGGAGGAACAGTCCCATGAATTCACCCGCACGCGTCAAGGAAAGAGCGGAAGAGCAATCTTCCAGCATGTCCACCGACCAGCAGAGCATCATCCGCATGCTCGCCAACGATCTGCACCGGCTCAATTATACCGTCATGAAAGCGGTGGATGCGGGTGTTAGCGTGGAACTGATCCGCTCCGCCCGGCATCATGGCGGCAACGGCAACTGGGGTGATCTCTTGATCCCGGTTATCGTCACCAACGACAAAGCCTGACAAACCAATACCGTTGCCGCCGTGCTCTTTCATTTTGTGCGCCTGCGGCGGCAACGGTAAAATCCGGCTCGCGCCACCCAAAATCAAATCGTCACCACGACCTGAAAGATCAATGATGCCGCCAATTGCATCATATCAAGCTTTGTCGTGTGCTTCATGCAGATCCAATGGCTTGGCATCCACCTCTTCCGGCTTCTCACCCATGCGGTTCCACGCATCCAGACCGGCAATCTTGTAGGCCTCGGCCAGGGTCGGATAGTTGAACGTGTTTTCCACGAAATATTCAACCGTCCCCTTCAGGTTCAAGACGGCCTGTCCGATATGCACCAGTTCGGTTGCGCCTTCGCCAATGATGTGGACACCAAGCAAACGACGCGTCTTCAATGAGAAAATCAGCTTCAGCAGGCCCGATTCCAGCCCCATGATATGGCCACGCGATGTTTCGCGAAAACGCGCCAGACCACATTCATAAGCAATGCCGCGTTCCTTCACCTCTTCTTCGGTCAAGCCGCATGTCGAGATTTCCGGCACGGCATAGATACCGTAAGGAAAATATTTCTGCGGCTCCCTGGCAATCGCGCCCACCGCGACACGCGCGGCGATCCGCCCCTGTTCCATCGAGGTGGAGGCAAGGCTCGGAAACCCGACCACATCGCCCGCGGCATAAATACCCGGCACGTCGGTTTCAAAGGTTTCGGGATTTACCTTCAAGCGTCCGCGACTGTCCGCTTCAAGTCCGGCAGCCTTCAGATTGAGCTTATCCGTTGCGCCCATACGCCCTGCCGCGAAAAGCACCATATCGGTCATGATCCTGCGTCCCGTATCAACCGTGACCGAAATCTTGTTATCCGTCAGGCGCTCTACCTTGTCGACCTTCTGCCCCAGCAAGAGCTTCATGTTACGGTCGCGTATCTGATAGGTAAAGTCTTCGACAATCTCCCTGTCGATGAAATCAAGGATCGTCGTCTTGGGGTCTATGAGCGTCACCGCCGTATCGAGCGCTGAAAAGATCGTCGCATATTCAATACCGATGACACCGGCACCGATCACCACCATGGAACGCGGCAAATCGCTGACTTCCAGCAGCTCGTCACTGTCCAGAACGCTTTTGCCGTCAAAGGGAATATAATCCGGCCTGAATGGTCTGGTCCCTACCGCCAGAAGGATCGATTGCCCGGTCACATGGACCGTTTCACCTTCCTCTTTCACCACTTCCATGGTTTTTGCATCGACAAAACTTGCCTTGCCGCGGATCGTGCTGACGCGATTGCGTGAGAACTGGTGTTCGAGCACCTCGACTTCATGATTAAGCGTGATGAGCAGACGGCGGCGCAGGTCATCGGCATGGATTTCCTGCTTGACGCGATAGGCCTGACCATAAAAGCCACGTTCGCGCCAGCCGGAAAGGTTCAGCGCCGTCTCACGCAATGTCTTGGAGGGAATGGTTCCGGTATGCACCGATACACCACCCACGCGCTTGCCCTGTTCGACAACGAGAACTTTCTTGTCAAGCTTTGCGGCCTGTATGGCAGCGCGGCGACCCGCCGGTCCGCTACCAACCACGATGAGGTCGTACTGATACATCAAGAATTCCCACTCCAAAGAACAAGGCACCCGCTAATCTGTATTGCATCTTATTAGCCGCCAAGTTTGAAACTTCAATTACAGATTTTTCCTGTCGCCATATCATTCGCCGTGTTTGCAACACATGCCGCCGAAAGACTTCAATTACTTGCGGTTTACAAGTCTCTCTTTCTTTTGCGATTATTCATGCGATGATCAATCACTTTACACATATCCGACATCCTGACGTCATAAGATCGGAAGTGGTCGGTGGCAGAATCCAGACAAACAAAGGAAGAAAACGACCAGAAATACATCTCCACACCTGTCTCGAAACATGTTGAAGGCTCTGGAAAACAAGGCAATCGAGCAAGAGACGAGCGTACATAAAATCATCGGGATGCCAGGTCATGGTGACGACTTAGTGGAAGACTATCCGGGCCATCGGTGCATATATGAAGATGCGGGAGTAAAGATTGAGCGCGCATATCCTGTCCTGTTACTTACCTGTCGAACGGCTGGAAACGCTTGAGCAAAGCAATATTGAGGGCTTGAAACCCGAACTGGACTGGAGTTCCAGCCTGTGCAGTTTTGCCATACTTGACTGTTTCGAGCAGAGTATTCGTCAGTCCAAAAAATTGCTGATCGCGGTCGATGGCCGTCTTGAACTTCTCACAGATACGGGCGAAATCCTGAGCCAGCCCGCAAAACCCGATGCCCGCTTCGTCGCGGATTTTCCAGATGGCCCGGTCAAACTGGCGCTTTCGGACCTGTCCCCGTTGCGCGCGCTTTTGACGATCGCATCCGGCACATTGCGCAAAGGCACACTCGCATTGCTGGACGAGGAAGGCAAAACCCTTGTCCGGGCAAGCCTTGGTGAACTCATGCCGGTTGACGGCAAAGCGGTGATTTTGATCACAGTCCGAGCACTGCGCGGCTATGAAGACACCTTTGATGATCTTGTCTCATGCATCCGCTCATGCGGCGCAACCCCGTGTCACGCGGGTAATCCATACAGAATGATCGATCATACCAATATTGGCTATATCGCAAAACCGGATATCAAAATCGGACACGAGGATACCGCGTTTGATACCGCAACCAGCCTGATCGCGAGCTACCTTCCCGTCATACGCGCGAATGAAGACGGGATCATCAACGATATCGATACGGAATTTTTGCATGACTATCGCGTGTCCTTGCGAAAAATCCGCTCGGTGCTGAGCCTGTTCAAAGGTGTTTATGCAACTCAACAGGTGCTGGACCTCAAGCGGCAATTTTCAGCGCTGATGGTGCCGACCGGTCCGCTTCGGGATATGGATGTCTACCTTCTGGAACAACAGGATTTTTATGCCCATGTTCCCGCCTCGCTTCATGGCGGGCTGGATGCGATGTTTGCGCTCATTCGCAGCCGACGCGAACAGGAGCAGCGCCGTCTGGCCGACCATCTCATGAGCAAACAATACAGGAAAGAAATCAAGGCGCTCGTCAAACTCTTCACCAAGCAGCGCAAGCTGTTGCCGGGACCCAATGCGATCAGCGCCTCCCATGATTTCGCCTGCGATCTGATATGGAAACGCTATCGCAAGGTCTGCCGCACCGCCGCCTCGATTGTGGCGGACACGCCCGACCATGAAGTCCATGCATTGCGCATCGAATGCAAGAAGCTGCGTTATCTGATGGAGTTCTTCGGCTCCACCTTTCCGGAAGAAACTTTTGGCGAACTGTTGAAACCATTGAAACGGTTGCAGGATTCGCTAGGATTGTTCAATGATTGCGCGGTCCAGCAGATCAATCTCAAGGCATTTGTGCAAGGCCTTGACGCGGAACAGTTGAAAAGCGGGATCGCACAGAGTGTCGGCGCGCTGATTACCGTTCTGCACCAGCGTCAGGACACCGAACGTACGAAGATTGCTGATGCTTTTGCACGCTTTAACAGCGACCACATGCAGCATTCTTTTCATTCATTGTTTCGCAGCGGAAAGGAATTCTGATGCAGATCATCGCCTGTTATTCCAACAAGGGCGGGGTGGGAAAAACCGCGACGGCCGTCAATCTCGCCTATGCCTTTGCATTGTCGGGGCGAAAGACATTGCTGTGCGATCTGGACCCTCAGGGAGCATCAGGGTTTTATTTTCGCGTAAAACCCTCCGCAAAGCTGACCGAAGCCCGGTTTTTTGAAGATGCGGAACGTTTTGCCAAGGCGATACGGGCAAGCGATTATGACAATCTCGACATTCTGCCGGCCAATATAAGTTTCCGGGATTTTGATGTTTTCCTGTCCAACATGAAGAACGCCCATTCGCGTCTCAAGAAAACCCTGAAGGCGGTGAAAAACGATTATGATGTCGTCATACTCGACTGTCCTCCCAATATTTCCACCCTGTCGGAGAATGTTTTTCATGCGGCAGACGCGGTTGTGGTGCCGATGATCCCGACAACCCTTTCGCAACGCACTTTTGAACAATTGCTGGCGTTTTTCGATGAGCATGACCTTCCCGTCAAACGGCTGCACGCTTTCTTCTCGATGGTTCAGGCCACAAAGAAACTGCATGGAGACATCATCCATACGCTTACACAGCAACACCCCAAACGGATATTGAACGTACAGATTCCTTTCTCCTCCGACATCGAGCGAATGGGATTGAGCCGTGCCCCAGTGCTCGCTACGGCTCCCAACAGCCCGGCAGGAAAAGCCTATCAGGCCTTGTTCAATGAACTTCTCGAACGGATTACAGCGTGATCGAAATCGAGCGAAAATTCCTTGTGACACGCTTTCCGCAAATCGAACTCGACAGAGTTCCGATAAGGAGCGTTTCCATCCGGCAAGGCTATCTGACGAGGGAAACGGATTCCATCGACCTGCGCCTGCGGCAAATGGGGGCCGATTATTTCATGACATTGAAATCCGATGGGAAATCCGATGGCGGATTGAGCCGGATGGAGTATGAGTTTCCCATCGATGAGAACCGGTTTGACGACCTGTGGCCCCTGACCGCCGGTCGGCGCGTGGAAAAGACGCGGCATATCGGAAAACTCCCCGACGGCAACCAGTTTGAACTCGATATATTTGCCGAACCGCTCGCGCCCTTGATGATGGTCGAGGTAGAGTTTTCTTCCGAAGATGCAGCCAGAGCCTTCACCCCGCCCGCATGGTTTGGCAGGGAAGTCACGCAAGACAGACGCTATCGCAACAAGGCTCTGGCACTTGCCGCGCCCGGATAAATATCGCGAGCATGTCAGCCGGCCATGAAGCCGGACGCATCCTTGTGCCAATATCCGGCAACGAGCGTTTCATCGCGGCTTTTGCCAAGCCCCTGCCGCCAATGCGCGCGCACGATCTTCGCCTGATCCGCCTCGCCTGCAAACCAGCCAAAACTGCTCTGCCCTTCAGGCCAGCGCATCTGGCACAGCCGGTCCGTCAACAAACGGGCGGCGCGTTTCGTATCCGCATCGACAATCCAGTCGATCTGCACGCCTTGCGGATGGACAAGCGTCTGGATATCCTTGGCACTATCCACCGCGATCACCACATGCCCCGTCACATCATCGCCGAATTCCTCCAGCATGCGGCCGACCGCAGGCAGCCCCGTTGCATCCGCGCCGATAATATAGCGGCTCGCGGGACGCAGCGGCCGCCCCACCGGACCCATCAGGCCAAGACGATCACCCGGCCGGGCATGCCTTGCCCATTGGCTCGCCAGCCCTTCGACCTGATGGAGGTAAAAATCGATTTCCAGCCAGCCCGCCTTCGTGTCGAGATTGCGAATGGTATAGGCGCGGGACGCAGGCTTGCGCATTTCGTCCGGCCAGAAAGGCAAGCCATTGGGACCCATGATCGGCCAGACGGGTTGCGGCACGTCTTGCGTGGGGAAAAGCAGGCGCACATGCATGGCGCCAAAAAGCGAAAAGCGCCGAAGATCATCGCCCGCAAGCCGCAAGCGCCGCATGTGCGGCGTCAGGATGGTGCTGGAAACAACCTCCATGAGCCGGAACTGCGGCAGCACCTGTTCGCCAGCCCGGTCGCCCTGCCAGACGATTTCCGGCGCTTCTTCCTTTGTGTAAAGCCTGATGGCGACAGCCGACAGGTCTTTGAGCCGATCAAGCCCCACATCCTGCGCCGCACTGATAACGACCCGGTAGCCGCTCTCCTTCACCTCGATTGCGATTGTACCGAAAGGATAACGGAAGAGATGTGTGCCGCCCGCCTGCTCATAAAGCGTGTCATAGGATCTGAGACGATCGACGATCTGCGGCAGATAGGCGCCAGCTTTTTTCAGTCGAATAGGGGCAAAACTCACGAGTTCGGAAATCTGGTCAGACACGGCGATCTCAATCAGGATTGGCGTTTGTGAATAGAGGGGCGCTCCATTGTGCGCCCCTGTACCTTGAAGACATGTTTCAGCCGCCGATGCGACCCGTAATGGCGATCTTGAAGGTGCGCCCCTTGCCCTGCTCGATATCCGAACCGGTCGCCCAGCCTGTCTGGGCATCGGTATAGGATTTATTGAACAGATTATCGACGCCGAAATCCAGTTTCACATTTTCAGTGACCTGCCAGTTGGCGAAGACATTTACCAGATCGACGCGCGGGTAGACCATGATGCTGCCATCGGTCAGCGCCTTGTTGACCTTGCCAACGCTTTGATATTCGACACCGTAGATCAGCTTTTCTTCAAAAGCCTTCAGCCCGAGGGCGGCGGAGACATTCGACAAGGGCGTGCTGCTCAGGCTCTCGCCTGCATAAACACCGTCCTTCATTTCCGCATCCGTATAGGATGCCGCCAGATTGATATAACCCCAGTGCGTATCGTACGTGCCTTCAAGCTCGACACCGCGCAGCCGGGCCTTGCCCACATTCTGCGATGTGGTGACATTGCCGGTTTTGACGGTGTTGATATAATCCTTCACATCGGTGTGGAAAAAGTTGAGCTTGGTGCGCAACTGGTCATCCGCCGTAATCAACCCGTCCTGACGCAGATTGAGGCCAACCTCGTAGGAGGTCGCGACTTCCGGCTTCAGGAGCAGATTCGGCTCGTAGCCCGAGCCGTGGCTTCCGTTCTGCCGGAACACATCCTGCATATGCGGAACGCGGTAGCCCTGCGAATAAAGGCCATAGAACTGCACGCCATCCAATGGCGTCACGCCGATGCTCAGGCGCGGGGACCAGCGGTCGCCATCCACGCTGACATCCTGCGAAGCAGTCGTGGGCGTGGCCTTGCTCGTGCCTTCCAGCTTGTAGCCGTCATAGCGAAGCGCGCCGATCAGTTCCAGCCACTTGCCATATTCGCCCTGCCATTGCACCAGCCCGCCATAGGCCTGCTGCTCGCCATTGCCGAAATGGTCGGCATCGGAAGAACCCTTGAGCTTGTAATAGTCAAAGCCGTAGGTGATGGTGTGGCTCAACGCCTCCGTTTGGAAACGTGAACTGTTGTAAGCGCGCAAACCCGATGTCGAAACATCGTAATAGCGCGTATCGCCAACGCTGGTCTTCGGCCAGACCTGATATTCGTCATTGTCGGTTGCGGAATGATAGGCATTGACCGACAGGTCCCAGAACGGATTGTCAGCCGGCTTATAGGTATAATTGCCGGTATAGGTGTCGACCATCGTCTCGGCATCGTAGCGCGACAGATTTGCGGAGGTCGAGCCGCTGCTGCCGGTCATGATATCGTTGTATTTCTGACGCGAATAGCCCAGTTTCAGCTCATGCCCGTCCGCGGGGCGCATGGTGACCTTGCCAATCCCGCTCAGAACCCGTTCGCCGGTCCAGCGCACCAGTTCATTATCGCCATTCTTGTATTCGTCGCTGTCGCGATAGTTGAGATTGCCGATAACATCGAAATTCTCGTTGAAGCGATAAGCGCCGACCGTGCTCGTCAAAAAGCCCTTGCCGTTGCTTTCATAGCGCAGCTTTTCACTCAGCGCCCAGGTTTCGTTCTCGCGCAGGAAATCACCGGCATCCTTGGTCTCGAATGCGACCACGCCACCAATCGCCCCCGACCCATAGGCATTCGACACCGGGCCGCGAATAACCGTCACCTGCTTGAGCATCTCCGGCTCAATGTAAAAGGAGCCGGAGCCATGGCCAACCCGCCAGTAATCCTGCCGCGCGCCATCAAGCGTCACCGCCACGCGGCCCGACTGCTGAAGCCCGCGAATATTGATCGAGGTGGCGGGATCGTCACCATTGAGCGAGGCATGAACCCCGGGCGTGAAACGAAACAGATCCGCCGATGTAGTCGGCTGTATCCGGTCGATCTGTTGCCGGGTGACAACGCTCGTCGCACCGATTGAATCAATGACCGCCTGATTGCCGATGACAGGCGAAATGGTAATGGTGTCGAGTTGCAGAACCTCGCTTTTGGCCTGTTTGCCCGTATTGTTGGCCGCATTTTTGGCCTTCGCGTCCTGTGCTGTTACAGGCTGCTGCGCCAGAGCGGGCAATACCCCAATCATGCCCAGACCAAATGCGCCGCCCAGCACCGATGTTGCCAGAAGACGATGAACCCGCCGCGATAGCTTCTGCATTTCGACCTCCGGGCAGGGCGAACCATACCCCTATATAAAGTTGACTTGGATGATCATATTAATTACGGGCTATATAAATCATGATAGATAGAGTCAACTTTAATTATGAAAATAATCCACACTCTCCCCCGTCCGCATCGCCGCGTGTTTTTTTCGCTCCTGCTTGCCTCTATCCTGTGGCCCATCGCGGCCATGACCGCTCCGGCATGGGCTGACAAGGGACAAGCCGGACACACCGTCTCGCACATCGTCTCGCTTGGCCCTGATGTGACGGAAATCATCTATGCGCTGGGCGCGGGAGACCGGATCATCGCGGTCGACCGCAGCAGCAGATATCCGGCGGATACGGCAAGCAAAGCCAATGTCGGATATAGACGCAGCCTGTCGGCCGAAGGCATTCTGGCGCTCAGCCCCGATCTCATCATCGCCTCGGAGGATATCGGCCCGCATGAGATCGTCGATGTGCTCAATCAATCGGGCGTCGATATCCTCTATATTCCGGCAGAAAACAGCCGCGAGGGGATTATTAAAAAAATCAGACTGATCGCAGACAGGCTCGGGCTTTCCGAGCAAGGCGAGCGATTGAGCGCAGACGTCATTGCGGATTTTGACGCGGCCATTGCCCATGCCGGGCGGATTTCTGCGGGCAAGCGTAAAAAAGTCGTGTTCTTCCATGGGCTTGGCCGCCTCAGCGGCGCGGGCAACAACACCCCGGCCGATGCATTCATCCGTTGTGCGGGCGGCATCAATCCCCTTTCCATCTATTCCGGCTATAAAAACGTATCGGAAGAATGGCTGGTGAAGGCAGAGCCCGATGTGGTCATGATGCTCTCCGACGGACACGGCGGCCCTCTTGCGGAACATGTTTTTTCCATCAAGGCATTGCAGGAAACGCCCGCCGCGCGCAACAAATCCCTGATTGTTCTCGATGGTCCCTATATGCTCGGATTTGGCCCCAGAACGGCGCAGGCGATCAGAACCCTGGCCCAGGCCCTTTATGGAGAATAAGGCGGGGTTATTTCTCCCGCCCCCGCCCGGGTCCGGCAAACAGGATCAGGGCGGCACCGAAAAACAGGTTGATCAACAGATCATAAAGAAGTGTCGAATGCGGGCGCATCAGCAGGAGTGCCAAGGCGATCAGCCCGATGATCAAAAGCAGGACCGCTCGCAGCCCGCGTGACAGACCACCAATCGCCGACCAGCAGGCCAGAATGGCCCTTGTGAGCGAATATTCTTCAACGAAACGCAGCGCACGTTGCGATAATTGCAGCAAACAAAGCGCCGCAGCGCTCAGAAAGACCGCCATCGGCATCAGGGGCACACGCGTCGCGATCACCGCCACAGCGATCAGCAACATTCCCAGTGCAAGAAAGCCTGCGCGCCGCCCCTCGTCCTCACCATTTTCGCGCGCAAGAACGCCATCCTGCATCGCGACAGGCAGCACGCCGGAGAAACCGGTGCCGGACAAACCAGTGGCAGACAGGCCGTTGATCGCCATGTCTCTCTTGCCATGCTTCATATCCAGTCTCATCCGAATATCTCCTGTACAAGACCATGCACCCGGCGGAAGGCCGTTTGCGCGCCGCTCACGACACGCTTTTCCTCATCGTCAGAGAGTTCGATATGATCGAGGGCCGCAGTAAAACTTCGCCAATGCAGACCCCTGCCCTCTGGCGCCCCCGCCAGATGGCGCGCACCAAACCCTTCCGTCAAACCAAGTTTCAGCGCCTCTTTCAAAAGGAACGCCGCGCCAAGGTTCGATCCTTCCGCCACATAGAGCCAGCCCAGAGCCGTCGGAAGGTCAAGCTGCGCCCAGGCAGCAAAAGCCGGTGCCCGTTCGGTCCCCGGCGCGTCGATCGCCAGATCGGCAAGGTCATGGCCGATCAGACCAAAGCGTCGCCGACCCTGTAAATCGGGCAAGAGCGCATCCAGCTCCATATTGTCATAAAGCGCATCGATGTCCCGATGAAACAGATATTGCATTGCAAGAAACAGGCCATAACGCGTGCGATCGGCGAAAGGATTGCCTGCCATGATCGACTGGTCCAGACGGTCATGCGTGGTGTTGGTCGCAGCTTTCAGGCGTTTGGAACGCGTGAGGAGAACGGGTATTTCGGCCATTGCTGTATCGGTCATCACTTTAAAATCCCTCTCGACGGAACCCTTTCACTCAAGCAGTCCGCCCCATAAAGGTCCGGCCCTGTCTTCGATACCTGGGTCTCGGTCGTCTCTATACTGAAACAAATGTTCTATAATTCAGGGGTCAACGATGCACAGGCCAGCTTCCGGGCGCAGACATGCATGCAGCCCTGCGGCGCTGTTCCATCCAATTGCCCCCGAAAATCGTCACTTATGAATCTGTTTCGCCCTGCCATATGGATAATGCGAGGGCGCAACCGGTATCGACTGCATACCGACCGGCCCTTTATAGTAAGACGAACGAAGAAGCGGATTCTTTCTCTCAAAAATCAAAAAAAGTGATTATTTTTAGTATCTATTTGATTCAAAAATGTTTTATTTTATAATTTATTACGGTCTTTTGCGTTTTCTGATGAATAATGCGCGGAGCAACCAGCCCGCTGGACTGGTTGCTCCGCGTAGATATTGCACTCTTCTGAGGACAGACTCGCGCTACTTCGCCACGGCCTGAGCACCATTTCCTTTGAGGACGGCCAGATCGGCCACGATGGCAGCCGCCTCGTTTTGCAACGCGTCCCTGGCATCGGTACGGGCTTTCTCGCGAGCGGCATCGGCGCTCAGACTACGCTCATTGGCCTGCAAGCCGTCATCTTCACCCGCATTGATGGTATCATCGGCCTAACCGCGCGCCTTCAGACGCTCTGTCTGGGCCTTGATTTCATCGCGACGCTCCGCTTCATTGAGAGAGAGTTTTGATTTCTCGCGTTGCGCCTTCAGCGCGTCGACATCTTCAACAAAACGCTGAAAGTCGGGATCGTTTTTCACCCGTTTATCGTGCGACTGCTGCAATTGCGGCAGCAAGGCCTTGATATCGTCGGAGCTTTTATATTTCGCAGCCTTGATCTGCGTCCACGGCAGGGCATTGTCAAAGCTCGATTCCCCCACGGTCTTCAGATCGAACAGTCCCGGCAGGCTGATATCGGGCGTCACGCCACGCAACTGCGTGGTGCCGCCATTCACCCGGAAGAACTGGGCAACCGTCAGCTTCAATTCGCCGAATTTCGGTTCGGGATTATCGGCAACCTCATCAAGATTGACCAGCGTCTGCACGGTTCCCTTGCCAAAGCTCGGCTCACCGATGATCACACCGCGACCATAATCCTGAACGGCTGCGGCAAAAATCTCGGAAGCCGAGGCCGATCCGCGATTGATCAAGACGCCAAGCGGCCCTTTCCATGCGGGCGTGGGAAGCTCATCGCTTTCCACCCTGATTTCACCATTTGCATTGCGCTGCTGGACCACAGGTCCCTTGCCGATGAAAAGACCGGTCAGATCGATGGCTTCCGAAAGCGAGCCGCCGCCATTGTTGCGCAGATCGACCAATATGCCATCGACTTTCTCCCGGCTGAGTTCATCAATCAGCTTGGCAACATCGCGGCTGGCGCTACGGTAATTCTTGTCACCCTTGCGCCGCGCCTCGACATCTTCATAAAAGGCAGGCAGCGTAATCACCCCGATCTTGCGCGTCGTCGTTCCGTCCTTGACCGGAATTACGGTTTTCTTCGCGGCCTGCTTGTCGAGGCTGATCTTGTCGCGAACCAGACTGATGATGCGATGCGCGCCATCGGGGCCGGCATCGGCGGGCAGAATATCCAGACGCACGACAGTACCCTTGGTGCCGCGGATCATTTTCACGACTTCATCAAGACGCATTCCGACCACTTCTTTTATCGGGCCGTTCTCATCCTGACCGACGCCGACAATGCGGTCGCCGACGGCAATCTTGCCCGACACCTGCGCAGGACCACCTGCCACCAGTTCACGAATGGTGGTGTAATCATCCCTTTCCTGCAGAACGGCGCCAATACCAACCAGCGACAGCTTCATGGCGATATCGAATTCATCGGACGCAGCCGCGCCAAAATAATCGGTATGCGGATCGACAGAGGTCGTGTAGGCATCCATGAATGTCTGGAACACATCCTCGCTCTTGTACTGGAACGCGCGCTCAAGCGAATTCTTGTAGCGCTTGTCGAGTGTGTCGCGAATGGCGGCATCATCCTTACCGGCAAGCTTGAGACGCAACCAGTCATTCTTGACGCGCTTGCGCCAGAGATCATCGCGCTCCGCTTCCGATTTCGGCCATGGTCCCTTGTCGCGTTTGAGAGAATAGCTTTCCTCAACGCTGAAATCGAAACCCTGCTTGAGCAGGCTGCGCGCATACATCATGCGATCGACAACACGCTTGCCATAGATGTTGAACATGGCAAAGGGAATGCTCAGATCTTCCTGATTGATGGCATCATCAAGCTTCGTGCTATTGGTCTTGAAGCTGTCGACATCAGATTGCAGGAAAAACAACCTGTCGGGATCGAGGGAATCGATAAAGTGGTCCATGACCTTGCCGGACAGCGCATCATCGAGCGCAACAGGCTTATAATGGAAACGTGAGAGAAATTCAGCGGTCAGATGCGCGGCTTGCGTTTGCTGCGGCAGCGGTTTGAGTTCCGGTGGCGCGCTGACTTCCAGAGCATTGGCCGGCAAGGCAAATGCCAGAAAAAGCCCAACAAACCCAGATATGATACGTATCAACTTCTGCCTCGTTTCCTGACGCGAATGCCCTCTTCACAATCTATGTGGAACAATTATGTTTTTTTGGCAACAGGACCAAAGCATTACCGACCATTACACGCAAGCAAGACGGGCGAGAAAACGGTCGCACCAGTGATTGACGTCGTTTGTCTTCAGGAACGCCATCATGGAAGAAAAGCGTTCCTTGCGTTCCTCAAGTGACATGGCAAGGGCGCGTGAAATCGCATGGGCCACAGCTTCCGCATCATATGGGTTGACCAGAACGGCGACATCGAGTTCCTGTGCCGCTCCGGCAAAGCGCGAAAGCACCAATACACCCGGATTGTCCGGATTTTGCGCAGCCACATATTCCTTGGCCACGAGGTTCATGCCATCGCGAAGTGGCGTGACCAGACCGATCCGCGCAAACCGGTATAATCCCGCCAGATTGTCACGATTGAGCGAGCGGTTGATATAGCGTATCGGCGTCCAGTCGATCGTCGCATTGGCGCCGTTGATCCGCCCCGCAAATTCGGCAACCATGCGCTGCATATCCTTGTATTCCGGCACTTCTGAGCGTGACTTCGGAGTGATCTGCAAAAAAGTCACCCTGTCACGATTGGCTGGGTCTATTTTCAGGAAATGCTCGAAAGCCTCCAGACGGTTGGTAATCCCCTTGGAATAATCGAGACGGTCCACACCGATGATCAGATCGCGTCCGCCCATGCTGTCGCGCATACGCCTCACCGACGTGCTGTTCTCCGATTTCGCGGCAAGGCTGGCAAAAATTTCCGTCTCGATGCCGATGCCGAAACTGTCCACGCGGAAGCTGTGGCCAAAAGCCTCGAAGTGTCGCGGCGCGACCTGCTGGCCGATTTTTTCGCGTTTCAGACAGCCGATAAAATTCTCGACATCGTTTTCGGTCTGAAAGCCCACGACATCATAAGCCGTCAGCCCGCGCATGACCGCTTCATGCACGGGCAATGTCAACAGGATATCGGCAGGCGGCCAAGGAATATGATGAAAGAAACCGATGCGGTTTTTAACGCCGCAGCGCCGCAATTCTTGCGCAAGCGGGATCAGGTGATAGTCCTGCACCCAGATCACGTCATCCGGCTCGATCAGCGGCAATAATTGCTGCGCGAACAGGCGGTTGACGCGAAAATAGCCGTTCATGTCCTTGCGCGCATAGTCGATCAGGTCGAGCCGGTAATGGCATAGCGGCCACAACATGCGATTGGCAAAACCAGCGTAATATTCGTCAATGTCCTTTTTTTGCAGGCTCAGCAGCGCATAGCGGATAAGACCGTCCTCACGCATCTCCAGTTGCTGCGACTGTCCCGCATCCAGACTCTTTCCAGACCATCCGAACCACACCCCGCCACGCACATTCAAGGCCGCCTGCAAGGCGACAGCCAGACCGCCTGCGGGGGCCTTGCCCTGCTTATCTGGCCCCTGTTTATCTGGCAAGGGAACGCGATTGGATACGACAATAAGACGTCCCACGATTATTCACTCTCCTGCATATTTCCCCCGCCTAGAACCCAGTTGCGAACATGAGCGGGCGACAGCATGCGCAAAAACCGCCCCTCCCCGATGGCCTCTCCGACAGCAATCCCCATACCGCCCTGCTCCCGGGCTGCTTCAAGCATCGGCACATCTGTAAGATCATCACCAAAGGCAATCGGCATCCGCCCCGCAAAAGGCGTCTCTTGCATCAGCCGCCGCAAGGCCGCTCCCTTGTCGCCATGGCGGAATCGCAACTCGAAGACGAATTTTCCCGGCTGTATGCGCCATTCCGGTCCGGCCATTTTCCGGGCCTCATGGATAAGCGTGAAGGCTCGCTCCTTGAGTTCCGGCTGACTGCGATAATGAAGGGCGATGGCATTGCCCTTGTCTTCCACAAGAAGTCCCTCCCGACGGGCAGAGCCTTGATGCAAAAACTCCTTGGCCAGACGGAAATGAGCGTCCGGCTGCAATTTTTCCACGCGACCGGTTGGAAGACGAAACTCCGTGCCATGCAGCGCCGCGACTGCACCTGAAAAAGCAGGAAACCGTTTCTCGACAAATTCCAGCGGCCGTCCCGTCACCAGCGCAACAGCGCCTGAAAGCTGCTGCCCAAGCCTTTCCAGCCCCTCCACCAGCGTTTGATCAATGATGACCCGCTCCGGCGTTGATGCCAGATCGATCAGGGTTCCATCGATATCGAAAAAGACCGCATGTCTGTTATCGTCAAGGGAAAGCATGTCGGGTGAATGATTGTATAATAATGTCTTTGAGGCAAACATATATGTCCAACCAGGGGATCGCCGAAAGGTTCCATGACATGGCCGATTTTTCGCCGGTTTTTCTCTGCGAAAATTGTAAAACATGCTATTCTTGGTGATGTTCTGAACCACGTAAAAAGCGTGGTCAGGTGAGTCCGTTGCCGCAAAGGGAAAACCCTCTTCCATAAGGGTCAATTTTATTTTCTCTTTGATCTGGAGCAAATTTGTTCGCATTTTCACTCAATAGTGATGAAATACTCCACATGCCTCATTTCTGACAAAATCAGAAATTTTTTGATATATATCAATAGTTTAAATAGAATATAGCTATGGAATCCGTGCGTTTTACGCCCGAAATTCAAATATCAATATTTGAACTGTTCCAATCTTGGGTGTATCCAGCAACATGTTTTGCCATCTGCCAGCATGGGTTCAGATCGTAAAAACATATCCCTTCGTCTTACCCACCTAATAGGCAGGAAACGACAATGACTGACCTCCCCGGATATCCGAGTCGTCGTAGTTTTCTGAAAGCATCCGCCGCAAGCGTCATGCTTTCAGGACTGGCTGTCTCGGCTCAGGCAGAACCGCAGACGCCCCCGGTTCCGCTTGAAGAATACGAGCGCGAATATTTGAATGAACTTGAATGGGCATTCGTCCTTGCGGCAACCGCAAGACTGATCCCTTCTGATGGTGAAGGCCCCGGTGCCATCGAAGCACGGGTTCCCGTCTTCATCGACCGCCAGCTGGCTGGCGATTATGGTCGCGCAGACGACTGGTACATGGTCGGTCCTCACGATGCATCCGCCGACCCGACCCGGGGCTGGCAGACCCCGCTCAATCCCGCACAGATTTACCGTCAGGGCATTCCGGCTTTCAATGCCTGGTGCGAGCGCAAATATGGCGCGGCCTTCACGGCATTGACGCCAGCGCAACAGGATGAAGCCCTGACCGCCCTGCAAAAGGGACAGGTCGGTCTGGAACCTGAACTGCGCGATTTCTTCACCGTGCTGTTGCAGAACACCAAGGAAGGCTATTTCGCCGACCCGATGTATGGCGGCAATCACGGCATGCAGGCATGGACCTATATCGGTTTTCCCGGCGCGCGCGCCAACTACAAGGAATGGGTTGAGCGGCACAATGTGCGCTACCCGCTAGGCCCTGTTTCGATCAAGGGCGAAAGGGCTTAACAATGGCACGTCAGGAAAAGAAAAAAGACGTGGTCATCGTTGGCCTCGGCTGGACCGGTGCTATTCTGGCTATGGAACTGGCGCAAGAAGGGCTTGAAATCGTCGCCCTTGAACGCGGCCACGACCAGAACACGGTGCCGGATTTCAAATATCCGAACATGATCGACGAGCTGAAATATGGCGTGCGTCTCAAGATGATGCAGCGCGCCAGCCAGCAGACCGTTACCGTTCGTCGGCACGCGGATGAAATCGCTCTTCCCTATCGCAGCTTCGGCTCCTTCCTGCCGGGCAATGGCGTCGGCGGCGCGGGCACGCACTGGAACGGCCTGAACTGGCGTCCGCAGGCGGAAGAGTTGCGTCTGCGCTCCTATGTGCGCGAGCGCTGGGGCGAACAGATCATCCCCGAAGACATGCTGCTGGGCGATTATCCCGTCAGCTATGACGAGATGGAACCTTTCTTCGCGCGTTTCGAGCGTGTAGCCGGGATTTCCGGCAAGGCTGGCAATCTCAAGGGTGAGAAGATCGAAGGCGGCAATCCTTTCGAGGGCTGGCGCGCAAACGACTATCCGATGCCGCCCATGCCCACGACATGGGACGGGCGCAAATTTGCCGACGCCGCCAAGGCCATGGGCTATCACCCGTTCCCGTCTCCGGGCGGCATTGCTTCAACCGCCTATGTCAATGAATATGGCATGCAGATGGGTCCGTGTAACCATTGCGGCTTCTGTGAGCGTTTCGGCTGTTACCAATATTCAAAATCTTCGCCGCAAACGGCAATTCTCGATGCCTTGAAGCGCATGCCGAACTTCTCCTACCGTACGGAATCGGAAGTGCTGCGCGTTGAAATGGCTTCGGATGGCAAGACGGCAACGGGCGTGACCTATTTCGATGACAAGACGCAGGAAGAGGTTTTCCAGCCTGCCGATATCGTCATCATGGCGTCTTTCATGCTCAACAATGTGCATCTGGCGCTCCTGTCGGGCATTGGCAAACCCTATGATCCGGTAACGGGTGAAGGCGTGACAGGTCGTAACTATGCCTATCAATTGACCGGCGGCGTCACGCTTTTTTTCAAGGATGAGGAATTCAATCCGTTCATCGGTACCGGCGCGAACGGCATGTGCATCGATGATTTTGGCGTCAACCAGATCGATTTCGGTCGTGAAGGATTTATCGGTGGCGCCTATTGGCGTTCGGGCCAGACCAACGGCCAACCCATTCGCAGCATGACCCTGCCGTCGGGCACACCGGGCTGGGGTACGGGCTGGAAAAAGGCCGTCGCTGAATGGTACGGTCATTCGATGAACATCGGCACCCACGGTTCCGTCATGTCCTACAAGACCAACCATCTCGATCTCGACCCCACCTATAAGGACCCGCATGGTCGCCCACTGATGCGGATGACCTTCAACTGGAATCCGAATGATATTCGGATGACCCAGTTCATGAAAGGCAAGGCGGAAGCCTTGGCCAAGACCATGAACCCGGACCTGATACAATCATCCTTCAAAAAGGAAGGCTCGCAGTTCGACGTTCGTCCCTATCAGACGACGCATACAACGGGTGGTCACATCATGTCGGAAAACCCGCGCGAAGGCGTGGTCAATCGCTATTCGCAAGCCTGGGACAAGCATAATGTCTTCATGCTCGGTGCAGGTAACTTCGTGCAGAACACGGAGTATAATCCGACCGGGCTTCTGGGTGGGCTTGCCTATCACACGGCGCATGCGATCCGCACGCAATATCTTGCCAATCCACGTTCGCTGGTTTGAGGAGAACAGTCATGAAAACTTTTCTTCGCATCGTCAGTGCTCTCGTGGTCCTTGGGATCATCGCGCTTCTGGCATTTCTTTTCGTTCCGGTTCAACTGACCAAGCCGACCAAGGAACTGGCAGCGGACTGGAAACCGGCCAAGGGGCAAGGCGAATATGTCATGTATGCCTCCGACTGCCTTGCCTGCCATACGGCGGAAGGCGGCAAGCCCTTTGCGGGCGGACGCGCGATCGCAAGCCCCATGGGCAAGATCTGGACGACCAATATCACGCCCGACAAGGAAACCGGCATCGGCAACTGGACGCTCGACCAGTTCCGCGCAGCCCTTTATGACGGCATTGCGCCTGACGGCTCGCATCTTTACCCGGCCATGCCATATGAGAACTATCGCAAGCTGACGGAAGAAGACGTGCGGGCGCTCTATGATTACTTCATGCATGACGTGGAGCCGATCAAAAGCGAGGTGCCGCAAACCAAGCTCGCTTTTCCCTTCAACATGCGTTTCGGCATACGGGCATGGAACTGGCTGGCTCTCAACCACGAGGCAGGCTTTACGCCAGAGGGAAAAAATGCCCTTCAGGAACGCGGCCAGTATCTGGTCGAAGGTCCCGCTCACTGTGCGGCCTGCCACAGCCCGCGCACGACCTTCATGGCACAGAACGGTGTTGAAGCCGGTGACAAAAACTTCCTGAGCGGCGGCATTGTCGATGGCTGGAATGCGCCTTCGTTGCGTGGCCCGCAATCGGTCGCGCAAAAATGGTCGGTTGCGGAAATGGCTGCCTATCTGGCCAGCGGTCGCAACGGACATGCAACCGCCAATGGCGAAATGGGCCTTGTGATCCGCGACTCGCTCCAGCATTTGACCGATGAGGATACGGTGGCCATTGCCGCTTTCCTCAAGGGCATCGATGGTGCCAAGGTCGATGTTCCGCAAGGCTTTGCCGAGAAAGCATCGAAATCGCTTCCTGCCGCACCGGCTTCCAGCGCAGGCGAGGAAACGGCAAAAATGCTGACCGAGGCCTCCCCCGACATGCCTCTGGGTGCGCGGCTTTATCTCGACAATTGCGCGGCCTGTCATTTTGTGACCGGCAAGGGCGCTCCGGAAATTTTCCCGGAATTGAGCGACAATGATCTGGTCACAGGCTCGCAAGCCAAGCCCTTGATCTCGATCATCCTGCATGGCGCGGAAGTGCCATCCACCGCCAAGCGCCCGATGCGCCTTGTCATGCAGGGCTATGCGGACCGGCTCAATGATGCGGAAGTTGCCGAACTTGCAACCTTCGTGCGTTCCGCATGGGGCAACAAGGCAAGTGCCGTCACAGCCGATGACGTCAAGGCCATTCGCGACAGCGGGACTGACGCCACGCATTGACGAGATGCTATAAAGAACCAAAGAGGCGGCAAGCATAAGCTTGGCCGCCTTTTTTATCTGTCGATCAAATGAAACGAGAAAACGGATCGCCAGAGTTTCGATAATTTGTTATCGCATTGGAGATGGAGTTTTCTTTCTATAGCTCTTGAGAAGATAGCATGATTGCCAATTAGGCTCAGGACCATGGAGCATCGCAGCATTGAACCTGACCGTTGAAATTATCAAATATATTTCACTGGTTTTCATCGGCCTTCTGCCGATCATGAACCCGCTCACGACGATCCCGCTCTATATGGCCCTGACCAAGCGGATGAATCTCGAAAACCGGCGCAAACAGGCCAGAAAAGCGTGTATCTATGCCTTTTCCATTCTGACGGCCTTCCTCCTGCTGGGGCAAGGGATCATCACACTGTTCAGCATTTCGCTACCCGGAATACGCATTGCGGGCGGCATCATCATCATGATTCTGGCTTTGCGAATGATTTTCTCGGGTGAGGATACATCCTCGGATGTCGATGCAGAGCCTGCGGAAATCAAGAAAGCCGATATTGATTATTCTTTTTCGCCGCTGGCAATGCCCAGCCTTGCCGGTCCCGGCTCGATTGCGGTTGTCATGAGTTTTGGCTCGCAGATACCCGAAGGCTATACAATCATCGGCTATCTTGTTGTGATTACCGGAGTTTTTCTCGTCGTCAGCGTTGCCTATCTTGCGCTGTCCTCGGCAACGTTTCTGGAAAAACTGCTGGGTGAACACGGAATGCAGGCGATCACCAAGATCATGGGATTTTTGCTGACCTGCATCGCCGTGCAGTTCCTGGCATCCGGCATCCGCGACTTTTATATCGAGTTCTCACAGATTTAGAGCGCATTCCGAAAAACGTGAAACGGTTCCAGCTACGCAAGAGCTTGTTTTTCACCATGGCAAACAGCCTGTTACACCATTCTCAAGGCTGTTTGCATTAGAGCATTTCCAGCAAAAGTGCGAAGCGGTTTTGCGCAGGATAATGCGTGGAAACAAATATTTAGAGTGGTTCTACGATTCCGTGAAAACAGGAACCGCTCTAGTGGGAATTGAAAGCCCTTGGCAGCTTTCAGAAGAGAGAAATAATCGGCTGAAATTCCGTTTTATTTTTCAATAAAGGGGTTGCGTTCACAGTTTGACTTCGCTAGATGAGTGCCATCGCAGCTGCGCTTCCTGCCGCCGCGACTTACAGGCTCTTTTATTGAGGGTCACTTGCAAATTCCTACTGGGGAATAGTTTAAGGGTAGAACAACGGACTCTGACTCCGTTAGTCTTGGTTCGAATCCAGGTTCCCCAGCCAATAATTTCATGAACAAAATCAATATTATATGCGATACGAGTACCCCCACGCGATTTAATTCCATGTTGCAATCTGTTGCAAACTGATTCCCATAAATTACAATAGGTTACAAAAACGCACGGCCAGTACGTGCGACATGAAATGCGACACGGATTAGGTGATTCACCCCGTAATCAGCGCCCAAATCTTCTTGCCAAAAGTGGCGATCAATCCACCGAATGAAGCAGCGGCGAAGGATATAAGCATGATGGCCCCGACACCGCGCTCGCGCCATCGGTTGAAATCGGCCACAGGCTCCTCGACATTGCTCAGGCGAGAATCAACACTTTGAAGCTGGCGCATGACCTCATCCAAGGTGCGGTCGGTCTTTTCCTGCTTCTCATATTGCTGTTTGCGGTCATCCCGCGCCCGGTCCATATCCTTGATGATCTGGTCAAGCTTGCCTTCAACGCGGCCAATGGCTCTATCCTGTCCGGCTTCCGTCATTTCCAGCAACCCGCTTTCTTGCCATATGCATTATGCGCGGCAATGCCCTGCCCTGCGCTCAGATCATTTCCAGCCAGATAGACGGCTGTCGACGGTTTAAGGCCGATCTGTTTCCACCCGGTGCAATTGCTCGCATTCGTCTGACACCCCGCCAAGCTCAAGGCAGAGCCGATAAGCATCCATGCCAATAATCTTTTCATCAATATCCGCCCTTCTCTCGATTGCCTTTGCTGTTGCTTCTGCCGCCGCCAATGCGGCCCGCTG
>JAATGD010000316.1 GCA_015654965.1 Hyphomicrobiales bacterium | reverse complement strand
GGATGCGGCGTTCAACAGCCATTCCGCTTTTGGCCCCTTGATCTCGATGCCGGTTTCACGATGACTGACATCCGTCAGATTATGCGGTGCGCGCTCATAGAGTTTGGCAAAAGCCTTTACAATCGCCTCCGCTTTGCTTTCATCCGCCCAGATATACCACTCATCCGGGCCAAGACAGGCAACAACTGTCTCAGCCGTCTTCAGCAATTCGCCGATTTTTGCCGGAATTTTTGCGCCCAGCGCTTTTTCCGCCAAGCCGATTTTTTCGGGCGCAATGCGCAGGATGAAGCGGGCGGCGTCATCGGCCGCATTGATCTCCACGCGTCCGGGAAGGACGGTCTTGCGGCTTGAATAAGGTCTGGTTTCGACAAGCATGATCTTATCCATTCAATTTCTTGCCTTCGGGATCATAGAAAACCGTGCCTGAAACCACCGCTTCATGCACTTGACCATCCGGCATCGGCATATAAAGCGTTTCGCCCATGCGCGCCTTGCCGCCTGCGACAACGGCAAGCGCAATCGAGCGGCCCAGCGTCTCGCTCCAGTAGGACGAGGTGACATGACCGATCATGGTCATCGGCAGCGCCTGCTTTGGGTCCGCAACAATCTGCGCACCTTCTTCGAGCACCAGCTTCGGGTCTTTTGTGAGCAGCCCCACGAGATGCTTGCGGTCGGGTTTGAGCATATCGGGGCGCGCAAGCGAGCGTTTGCCGACAAAATCCGGCTTCTGCTTGCCAATCGCCCAGTTCAGACCGGCATCGTCCGGCGTCACCGTGCCATCGGTGTCCTGCCCCACGATGATATAGCCCTTTTCGGCGCGCAGCACATGCATGGTTTCGGTACCATAAGGCGTAATGTCATAGGGCTTTCCCGCCTCACAAAGCGCCTGCCAAAGAGCCAGACCATAGCGCGATGGCACATTGATCTCAAAGCCCAGTTCGCCGGTAAAGCTCATGCGGAAAAGACGCGCCGGAACGCCTAAGAATTTGCATTCCGCAACCGACATATGCGGGAAAGCTTCATCGGCAATATCAAGCCCCTCGACCATCGGCTCGATCAGCTTTCGCGCATTGGGACCGTTGATCGCCACCACCGCCCATTGTTCGGTGGCGGAGGTAAGCGAGACTTTCAAATCCGGCCACTCGGTCTGGAGATAATCCTCCATCATGTTGAGAACGCGTGCCGCGCCCCCTGTCGTGGTCGTGACATGGAAACGGTCCTGCGTCAGCCTGCCAACCACGCCATCGTCGCGGATGAAACCGTCCTCGCCCAGCAACAACCCGTAACGGCAACGCCCGACGCCCAGTTTCGTCCATGGGTTGGTGTACATGCGGTTCATGAATTCCGCGGCATCCGGCCCGACCACCTCAATCTTGCCGAGCGTGGACGCGTCGAACATGCCAAGAGATTGCCGCACTGCCTTGCATTCGCGGGCCACGGCCTCATGCATGTCTTCGCCGGTTTTCGGGAAATACCATGCGCGCCGCCATAGCGACACCGGCTCGAAGACCGCGCCATGCTGCTCCGCCCATGGGTCGATCGGCGTCTTGCGCGTCACATCGAACAGTTTTCCACGATTATAGCCGCAGAAAGCGCCAAAAGTCGTCGGTGTGTAAGGCGGGCGAAAAGTCGTCAGACCCACCTGTGGGGCCGGGCGTTTCAGCGCATCCGAGGCCACCGCCAGACCGTTGATATTGGACGTCTTGCCCTGATCGGTCGCCATGCCGTTGGTGGTGTAGCGCTTGATATGCTCGATGGAGTGAAAACCTTCACGCACTGCAAGGCGAATATCCTTGGCCGTCACATCGTTCTGGAAATCGATGAAAGCCTTGATTTTTACCGGATCGCGATCCGTCGGCAATTCGCGGCAATTCACACCTTCGCAGATGAAATCACCGGCAACCGCATATTCGGAAGGCTTGACCTTGTAGCCTGCATCTTTTGCCGCGTCCGCACCCGCTTGCGCACCTTCGCGAAGAGCTGTCTGCAAATCGAAATCGCCATTGCCAGCACCTGCGACCCGGCTTTCCTCGGTCGCCTTACCGGGCAAATAAATCTGCCGCGCCTCATCCCAGACAAGCGCGCCTCGCGTGTGCGAGAAGAGATGCACGCTCGGGGTCCAGCCGCCCGACATCAGCACCACATCGCAGGCAATGGTACGTGCCGCCCCGACCGCGCCATTTTGAACCGGATTGACCCGCACCGACGATACACGATGCCGTCCGCTCGTGTCGCTCACCGTCCAGCCGGTGAGCACCTCGATGCCGAGCATTTTTGCGCGGTTGACGAGGCTGTCGGCAACATTTTCACGCACGTCGATGATGGCTGGGACTGAAACGCCTGCAACCGCGAGATCGAAAGCCGCAAGCCATGCGCTGTCGTGGGATGTGACGACCACGGCCTTGTTACCGACCTTGACCCCATAGCGGTTGAGATAGGTGCGCGCGGCGGATGCCAGCATCACGCCGGGGCGGTCATTGCCGGCAAAGACCAGCGGCTTTTCAATCGACCCTTGTGCCAGCACGACCTGATTTGCGCGCACCCGCCACATGCGTTCACGCGGGGCATTGCTGTCGGGTTTGGCCAGATGATCGGTCAGGCGCTCGCAAAGACCGAGCATGTTCTGATGGTAATAGCCAATCGCCGTGGTGCGCGGCAAAAGCGTGACATTCGGGTTGGCTTTGAGTGCAGCTAAAGTCTCATCAAGCCAGTCCCAGCTGGCGCGGCCATTGATGACGGGTTCGGGTTCGGACAAAAGAGAACCGCCCATTTCCGCCTGCTCGTCAACGAGCATGACTTTTGCGCCGCTTTTGGCTGCTTCAAGCGCTGCCGCAAGTCCCGCAGGTCCCGCGCCCACCACCAGCACATCGCAAAACGCATAGCGGCTGGCGTAACTGTCAGGATCGGCTTGCGATGGCGATATGCCAAGCCCCGCAGCCCCACGGATAAAAGGCTCATAGACCTTGTTCCAGAAGCTTTTGGGCCACATGAAGGTTTTGTAGTAAAAACCGGCCGAAAAAAACATGCCAAAGGCGTCATTGATCGCGCCGACATCGTGTTTGAGCGACGGCCAGTGGTTCTGGCTATTGGCTTTCAACCCGTCATAGAGTTCCAGCACGGTCGCGCGGCTATTGGGCTCGAACCGCGCCTGATCGCGTGTGACGCCGACAAGCGCATTCGGCTCTTCGGAACCGGCGGACAGAATGCCGCGCGGACGGTGATATTTGAACGAACGGCCCAGAAGATGCTCGCCCGCGCCAAGCAGGGCAGAGGCGAGCGTGTCGCCCTCAAAGCCGGAATAGCTCTTGCCGTTGAAGGTGAAGCGTACAGGCTTTTGCCGGTTGACGCGGGTTTTATGATTGACGCGCATGTCACTCATTCTTTTGTCTCCGCAACAGGACGAGCTTCACCGGCCTTGTAGGTGGTGGAGAATTTGTCGCTCACCGTATCGCGCACGGCGTTGAAAAAGCGCCCGCAGCCATGGATATGCCGCCAGCGCTCGTAATGGGTTCCACGCGGATTGGAGCGCGTGAACAGGAAATCGCGCCATTCTTCATCCGATAATGCGGACGGATCGGCGGGCCGCGCAATATGCGCCTCGCCCGCATAGGCAAATTCCAGTTCCGGGCGCTCCATTTCGCAATAAGGGCAACGGATCAGCAGCATGGTTTTGTTCCCCTTGAATATTAGTGCGCGACGGCGGCAGCCGCCGCCTCATCGATCAGGCGGCCGGTGGTAAAACGTTCGAGATTGAACGGCGCGTTGATCCAGTGTGGCTCGTCGCGCGCGATTGTGTGCGCAAAGACATGCGCCGAACCCGGCGTCGCCTTGAAGCCGCCCGTACCCCAGCCGCAATTGACATAAAGTCCCGGCACCGGCGTCTTGCCGTTGATCGGCGAACGGTCCGGCGTGACATCGACTATACCGCCCCATTTGCGCAGCATGCGCATGCGGGTGAAAATCGGAAAGATCTCGCAGATCGCAGCCAGCGTATGTTCGATCAACGGCAAGCCGCCACGCTGGCTATAGGAGGTATATTGGTCGGTGCCGGAGCCTATCACCAGTTCGCCCTTGTCGGACTGGCTGATATAGGCATGCACAGTGTTCGACATCACGACGCAGGGGAAGATCGGCTTGACCGGCTCGGACACCAGCGCCTGCAAGGGATAGCTTTCCAATGGCAGGCGCACACCCGCCGTTTCCATGATCGGCGTGGTGTTGCCCGCGACCGAAACGGCCACTTTTTTCGCCTTGATGAAACCGCGTGCCGTCTCCACCCCCTCGACCCGACCCGAGGCGTCGCGGCGGATGGAAAGGACGGGGCAGTTCTGGATGATATCGACACCGCGGCTTGTGGCACCACGCGCAAATCCCCATGCGACCGCATCATGTCGCGCCACCCCGCCACGCGCCTGCCATGTGGCGCCCACCACCGGATAACGCGCATTGGGCGATATATCGAGCGGCGGGCAATATTGCTTGGCCTGTTCTCTGGTCAGCCATTCATTATCGACGCCATTCAAACGATTGGCGTTGATATGGCGCTTGAAGCTTTGCACGTCATGCACCGTATGCGCCAGCATCATACAACCGCGCTGCGAGAACATGACATTGTAGTTCAGTTCCTGGCTCAAGCCTTCCCAGAGTTTGACCGCATGATCGAAGAGATGCACGCTTTCGTCATAAAGATAATTGGAGCGGATAATGGTGGTGTTGCGCCCGGTATTGCCGCCGCCAAGCCAGCCCTTGTCGATCACCGCGACATTGGTGATGCCATGTTCTTTCGCCAGATAATAGGCAGCCCCCAGGCCATGTCCGCCCGCGCCCACGATGATCACGTCGTATTCGGCCTTGGGTTCGGCATCGGGCCATTGCCGCTCCCAGTTCCTGTTGCCGGATAAAGCATTCTTGATAACGGAAGCAAAGGAGAAGCGGGACATTGAAACCACCAGTCTGACGGTTCACGCGCCGATGCGGCGCATGAAAAAACTCTGGTGATATTTCTATTGCCTCCTCGCCATTTCCGACAGCAGGCTTGCGTCATAAGGCGTCAAAAATACGACATGGGAACCGGAGCATGCTCATTATTTGAAACAGGGCGTTTGCGACCTATATCTAGACTAAAGATAAAAACATGAAGCGCCAGTGAGGAATGCCCAGTGAAGAACGCGATGAATATCGGACAGGCTGCTGCGGCGTCCGGCATATCGGCCAAGATGATCCGCCATTATGAGATCATTGGCCTGATAGAAGCGGCAGATCGCACGGCATCGGGCTATCGTGTCTATACACAAAAGGATGTCGAGACGTTGCGCTTCATCCGCCGCAGCCGCGATCTCGGCTTTCAGGTCGAGCAGATCAAGGCACTGCTTGCGCTATGGCGCGACCGCAACCGCGCTTCAGCGGATGTGAAACAGGTAGCCCTTGCGCATATCGGAGAGCTAGAGGCCAAAATGCGGCAATTGCAGGAAATGGCGGAGATTTTGCGTCATCTCGCGCATAATTGCCATGGCGACGACCGCCCGGATTGCCCGATCCTGCATGATCTGGCCGAGGAAAAGGGCAAGGCGGAAAACCTCACCCCTTCCGCGCGTACGGGCCGCCTCCTGCATAATATGTTATAACATATCTATGAATTTCAGACCGCAACCGCGCTTTTGAACCGTCTCAACCGCAGCGCGTTCGACAGCACAAAAATGCTGGAAAGCGCCATGGCAGCCGCTGCCAGAACCGGCGACAGCAACGTGCCGGTAAAGGGATAGAGAATACCGGCGGCAACCGGGATCAGCGCCACGTTGTAAGCGAAAGCCCAGAACAGGTTTTCCCCGATATTGCGAATGGTCGCCTTGGAAATCGCAATGGCATTGACCACGCCGCGCAAGTCGCCCGACATCAGCACCACATCGGCACTTTCAATGGCAATGTCCGTGCCGGTGCCAATCGCAATGCCGACATCGGCAGCAGCCAAAGCGGGTGCATCATTGATACCGTCACCGACAAAGGCGATCTTCTTGCCGCCCGTGGCAAGCTTTTTCAAAATCCCGACTTTGCCATCGGGCAGCACTTCCGCCGCCACCTCGTCGATGCCGAGCTTTCTCGCGATGGCTTCCGCCGTGCGGCGGTTATCGCCGCTGATCATGGCGACCTTAAGCCCCTGCGCATGAAGGGCATTGATGGCTTCCGGCGTCGTCTCCTTGATCGGGTCGGCCACGGTGATGATGGCGGCCAGTTGACCGTCGATGGCCGCATAAAGCGGCGATTGCCCTTCATCGCCCAGCCGTTGCGCGTCGTCGGCAAATATGGACACATCGGCCCCCATCTGCGCCATATAACGGTCCGCGCCAATGGCAAGTTCGCGCCCTGAAACCGTTGCTTTCAGGCCGTAGCCGGGGACCGATTGAAAATTTGTGACATCGCCCAAGCCAAGACCTTTTTCCTGCGCCGCCGTAACGATGGCCTGCGCAATCGGATGTTCGGAACGGGATTCGGCAGCCTCCACCAGCGCCAGAACCGCGTCACGCTCAAAACCTTCCGCCACCGCGAAATGCGCCAAGGCCGGTTTGCCCCTGGTCAATGTGCCGGTCTTATCAACCGCGATGATCGTCGCATCCCGCAGGGTCTGGAGCGCGTCGCCGCGCCGGAACAAAACACCCAGTTCCGCAGCGCGTCCCGTGCCGACCATGATCGAGGTCGGCGTCGCAAGCCCCATGGCGCAGGGACAGGCGATGATGAGAACGGCAATGGCATTGACCAGCGCATAGCCGATCATCGCCGTGCCGCCAATCGTAAGCCAGATCGCGAAAGTGACGAGCGTCGCAGCCATCACGGCTGGCACGAACCAGCCCGTCACCTTGTCAACCAGCGCCTGAATGGGCAATTTATCGGCCTGAGCATCCTCGACCATGAGGATGATCTGCGCAATGACCATATCGCGCCCGACCTTGGTGGCGCGGAAGCTGAATGCACCCGTCTTGTTGATGGTGCCGCCGACCACTTGCGCGCCTTGCCCCTTTTCGACCGGCACCGGCTCGCCGGTGATCATCGATTCATCGACATAGGACGAACCTTCGATGACTTCGCCATCCACAGGCACCTTTTCACCCGGACGCACCTGCACGATGTCACCGACAACGACGTCTTCAAGCGCTACGTCGAGCGCCTTGCCATCGCGGATGACGCGCGCGGATTTGGCCTGCAAACCGACAAGGCGGCTGATCGCGGCGCTGGTGCGACCCTTGGCGCCAGCTTCGAGATAACGCCCGACCAGAATGAGCGTGACGATGACCGCTGCCGCCTCGAAATAGACATTGACTGTGCCATCGGGCAGAAGATCGGGCAGGAAGGTCGCGACCACCGAAAAGCCCCATGCGGCAAGCGTTCCGACCACCACGAGCGAATTCATGTCGGGATGCAGACGCGAAAGCGCGGGCACTCCCTTTTTGAAAAAGCGCAGGCCCGGCCCGAACAGCACCAACGTGGTGAGTACGAATTGCAGATACCAGCTATTGCGCATGCCGATCACGTCCATCACGAACATATGCATGGCCGGGATCAGGTGCGAGCCCATTTCCAGAATGAACACCGGCAAGGTCAGAACGGCGGCGATGATGACGCTTTTCTTCAGCTCTTGCGCTTCTGCATCACGCTTTTCAGATTGGGTTACGGGTGCGGCTCCGCCAGTTTGCTCCTCAAGCGGACGCGCCTCATAACCGGCATCTTCGACAGCCTTCACAAGATCGGAAACGGCCACGTTGCCTGACAATTCGACATGGGCGCGTTCGGTCGCCAGATTGACGCTGGCACTTGTGACACCGGAAACCGAATTAAGCGCCTTCTCGACCGTTGAGACACAGGACGCGCAGCTCATGCCCTCAATGGCGAGATCGACCAAGGAGGCAGGCACATCATAGCCTGCCTTGCGAATGGCATCGATGACGGCAGGCATATCAGGTGCGCCGGTAAAGGTGACATCCGCCTTTTCGGTTGCGAGATTGACCGAAACCTTGTCCACGCCCGGAACGCCCGCCACCGCTTTTTCAACGGTTGACACGCAGGAGGCGCAGCTCATCCCCTCGACAGGAACCGCAAAACGGAAAGTTTTCGGGTCGGCAGACGTGTTCATGATCGGTCCTTAAAACAGCAATTCTGGCCTACCATAAGGCTTCCTACCGTTGGAAGGTCAAGAGCCGAAAAGGCAACTATCCATGGCTTGACCCTTGGCTTATTCCGGCCTATGCATGGAGCCACAAAATTCGTTGGGGTGCCTCGCAAGAGGCTGAGAGACGTTTACGCGTTAACCCATTGAACCTGATCCGGGTAATACCTGCGTAGGGAACGGAGTTTGGCACGTCGCGGTAATGGGAGGATTTTATCTTCCCCTGGGTATCCAGAACCCGCTTATGACGTCTCATCTTTCCGTTCGGAATGAGAGACGTTAAATGGACCAAAGACAAAGCCTCTTCCGAACATATGCCGATTGCGGCAAGCCGCCCATATGCCTGACTATTGCAGGCTCGGATTCGGGCGGCGGTGCGGGCATTCAGGCCGATCTCAAGACATTTTCGGCGCTCGGCACCTATGGCGCAAGCGTCATAACCGCGATCACCGCGCAGAACACGGTTGCGGTGACTGCCGTCCATGACGTGCCGCCCGATATCGTCAGCGCCCAGATCAAGACGGTGCTGAGCGATCTCGATGTTGCGGCCATCAAGATCGGCATGGTGTCGGTTCCTTCCACCATCGATGCCATTGCCGATGCGCTTAGCCATTTTAACCGCGCCATCGTGCTCGATCCGGTGATGGTGGCAAAATCCGGCGACCGGCTGTTGAGCGAAACAGCGATTGCGACCTTGCGCGAACGGCTCATCCCGCTTGCGACTGTGCTGACCCCCAATCGCCCGGAAGCCGCCTGTCTTCTCGACGCGCCCGTCGCCACGACCGATGAGGCAGCCGAAGAACAGGGCATCGCGCTGCTCGAACTGGGCGCAAAGGCGGTTCTGATGAAAGGCGGGCACGCGGAAGGTGCAATCTGCACTGATCTTCTTATTCGCGCAGACCAGCCCGCTTTGCGACTGCAAGCGCCGCGCATTCCGACCAAAAACACCCATGGCACCGGCTGCACATTGTCCTCGGCAATCGCCGCCGAACTTGCCAAAGGGTTTTTGCTCGATGAGGCGCTGTCACAAGCGCATGCCTATCTGCATGACGCCATCCTTGCCGCAGATGGGCTTCACGTCGGGGCCGGTAACGGGCCGGTGCATCATTTTCATCATCTCTGGGAGCAGCCATCATGCGTGTGAGCGTTATCGGCGCGGGCGTGGCGGGCCTTGCCGCAGCCGCAGAATTCACGGATCACGGCCATGCCGTCACCGTGATCGCCAAAAGCGAAGCCATAGGTTCGGACAGTTGCTCATGGTTTGCGGGCGGGATGCTTGCGCCATGGTGCGAGGGGGAAAGTGCCGAGGAGCCGGTGGTGCGGCTCGGGCAGGAGGCGATTGGCTGGTGGGAACGTCACGTCTCGACCGTCAGGCGCCAGGGGACGCTCGTCATCTCCCACACACGCGATGCCACCGAATTGCGGCGTTTTGCGCGGCGGACAGAAAATTTTGAAACGATCCATCAGGAAAAGATCGACGCGCTGGAACCGGACCTTGCCGGTCGCTTCCGGCAAGGGCTGTTTTTTGCCGAGGAAGGCCATCTCAATCCGCGCCAGACGCTGATCGAGCTTGCGCAAAACCTGCAACAAAAGGGCGTTGTTTTTCAGCTTGGAACGGATGCCAAAGAAACGGAAATCGATGCGGATATCATCATCGATGCTCGCGGATTGGCTGCGCGTGACCAGTTGCAGGACCTGCGTGGCGTGAAAGGTGAAATGCTGATTGTTCGCTCGCGCGACATCAATTTCTCGCGCCCCGTGCGGCTGCTGCATCCGCGCATTCCGCTTTACATCGTGCCGCGTGGCGACGGCATTCACATGATCGGCGCAACCATGATCGAAAGCGATGCCGGACAGCATATCAGCGTGCGCTCGACACTAGAAATGTTGAGCGCCGCCTATGCGCTGCATCCGGCCTTTGGCGAGGCAGAAATCCTCGAAACGGGGGTGGATGCCCGCCCCGCCTTTGCCGACAACCTGCCGCGTGTGCGCAGGCGCGGCAAGACCATTTTTATCAACGGGCTTTACCGGCATGGGTTTCTGCTTTCGCCTACGGTTGCACGCATGGCGGTAGAACTGGCGACAAACCCACAAAATAGTCCCGAATTTTCGGAGGAATATGCATGAATATCGTTCTCAATGGCGAGGTTCAGACGATCACTGCCAGAAACCTCGCGGCCCTTCTCGCTGAAATCGAACTCGACGAGGCCGTGGTTGCAACCGCGCTCAATGGCGAATTTGTCGCCACTGATGAACGAGAAACCACCACAATTTCCGAAGGCGACCGCATCGAAGTGCTCGCCCCCATGCAGGGAGGCTGACATGGTTGAATTTTACGGCAAAACCTTTGCAAGCCGCCTGCTCTTGGGCACAGCGCAATATCCCTCGCCCGCCATTCTGGCCGAGAGCGTGCGCGCATCCAAGGCAGGCATTGTGACCGTTTCGCTACGGCGTGAAAGCGGTCAACAGCGCGCGGGACAGGATTTCTGGGCACTGATCAGGCAGCTGGGCGTTTCGGTCCTGCCCAACACCGCTGGTTGCCACACGCCGCGCGAAGCGGTCACAACGGCAAAAATGGCGCGTGAAATCTTTGGCACCAACTGGATCAAGCTCGAAGTCATCGGCGATCACGACACGCTGCAACCCGACCCGTTCGGGCTGGTGGAGGCGGCAGGCATTCTCTGCGACGATGGATTTGAGGTCTTTCCCTATATGAACGACGATCTGGTGGTTGCGGAAAAGCTGATCGAGGCGGGCTGCAAGGTGCTGATGCCATGGGGCGCGCCGATCGGTTCAGGCCGTGGGCTTAACAATGTTTACGCGCTCAAAACCATGCGCGCGCATTTTCCTGATATTCCGCTGGTGGTCGATGCCGGAATCGGCGTTCCCTCACATGCAAGCCACGCCATGGAACTGGGCTATGACGCCGTGCTGATCAATACAGCCGTCGCCAAGGCGGGCGACCCGGCCTCGATGGCGCGCGGCTTTGCGCTCGCGATCGAAGCGGGCCGTCTTGCCTATGAGGCTGACGCAATCGAAGCACGCGACATGGCTGCCCCCTCCACCCCCCTCATCGGAAAGGCATTCGTGTGATGGCGCTCGACCCATTCTATCCGATCTTCGACAGCGTCCCATGGTTTGAGCGCCTCGTGCCGCTTGGCATCAAACTCGTGCAATTGCGTATCAAGGACAAAAGCGAAGCGGAATTGCGCAAGGAAATCCGTGCCGCACGCGCCATATGCGAAGCGCATCAATGCCAGCTGATCGTCAATGATTACTGGAAACTGGCGATTGAGGAAGGCTGCGATTTCATCCATCTCGGACAGGAAGACCTTGACGATGCCGATCTCGATGCGATCCGCAAAGCCGGATTGCAGCTTGGCATTTCCAGCCATGACGAGGCGGAACTCGACCGCGCCTTGGCACTCAACCCCACCTATATCGCGCTCGGTCCCGTCTATCCGACCATATTGAAAAAGATGAAATGGCACCAACAAGGGCTTGAACGCGTGACGCAATGGAAGGCGACCCTTAGCGATATTCCGCTTGTCGGTATCGGCGGCATGAGCGTGGAGCGCGCGCCCGGTGTCATGCAAGCCGGGGCCGATATCGTCTCCGTCGTCACCGACATCACGCTTAATCCCGATCCAGAAGCCCGTGTAAGGCAATGGATCGACGCCACCCGCCCTTATGTAAAGACGGCCTAACGGAGGATTTTATGAAAAAACTGGTTTTTGCCGCGCTTTTCAGCGCCACGGTGTCGTTCGGCCTGACGTCAGCGACGACAGCGCAAGACAATGACAAGTTCAAGCTCATTCTCGACTGGTATGTGAATCCCGATCACGGGCCGATCATCGTCGCGGAAAAACTTGGGCTTTTCAGGGAAGCCGGACTCGATGTTGAGATCGTGGCACCCGCGGACGCGTCGGTACCGCCCAAAATGGTCGCGGCCGGTGAGGCCGATCTGGCAATCTCCTACCAGCAGCAGGTGCATCTTGATGTCCATGCCGATATTCCGATCATCCGCGTCGGCACATTGGTCGATTCCCCGCTCAATTGCCTGATGGTGCGCGATGACGGCTCGGTCGAAAAAATCGCCGACCTCAAGGGCAAGAAAATCGGCTTTTCGGTGGCCGGCGTCGAGGAAACCCTGCTCGGCACCATTTTAGGCCAGCACGGCGTGAAGATGAGCGACGTCGAGTTGATCAATGTCAATTTCTCCCTCGCCCCGGCGCTGATGTCGAAACAGGTCGATGCGGTCATGGGTGCCTATCGCAATGTCGAGCTGAACCAGATGGCAATCGAAAATGTGCCCGGCAAATGCTTCTTCGTCGAAGAAGAAGGCGTGCCGGTCTATGACGAACTGGTCTATGTCGCCAATTCAAACAAGCTCGATGCGGATGAAAAAGCAAAAATTTCGCGCTTTCTCGCAGCCACCGAAAAAGCCGCGCAATATATCGTCAATCATCCTGAAAAAAGTTTCGAGCTTTTTGCGTCCTATAGCTCCGAACTCAATGACGATCTGAACAAACGCGCATGGAAAGACACTGTTGCGCGGTTTTCGCGCTCGCCCGCAAGCCTCGATTATGGCCGCTGGAGCCGCTATGAAGCCTATCTCAACAAGAACGGTCTGGTGCCGTCCATCCTGCCGGTCGAGAAACTCGCCATCGATGTTAACGCGAAAGGCAACGAGCCATGAGCCGTCCCGATTATTCGTCAGAATTGTTCACCCGCCTGCGCGCCGCGACGCTCAACGACTGGCAACCCTATATCGGGCATGAATTCGTAACAAAACTTGGGCATGGCACATTGCCGAAAGCCGCCTTCCTGCATTATCTCAAGCAGGATTATGTCTATCTGCATCACTATGCCCGCGCCTTCGCGCTGGGCGTGGTGAAGGCGGGAAGCCTGCCCGAAACGCGGGCCTGCGCCGATATCATGCACAGCCTCACGCATATGGAATTGCCGCTTCATGTCAAAATCTGCGCACGTGAAGGCATCAGCGAGGACGATCTTTACAAGACACGCGAAGAGCCGGAAAATCTTGCCTATACGCGCTATGTGCTCGATTGCGGGCTGGCCGGTGATTTTCTCGATCTTCTGACCGCGCTTGTGCCTTGCGCGCATGGCTATGGCGAAATCGGGTTGAACCTTGCCGCAAGCGCCAGATCCGACACGCCTTATCGCGAATGGATCGACACCTATGCCGGGGCCGATTATCAGGACATGTGTCACACGCTGGGAAAACTCTTCGATCAGGCAGCGCTTGACCGTATCGGCCCCGATTTCGAGAACAGCCCGCGCTGGCCAAAGCTTTGCGCGATTTTTGCCACTGCAAGCAGGCTTGAAGCGGATTTCTGGTCGATGGGTCTTAAGGGGGCCTAGTGGAAAAGCGCTCCCGAACAAAACGCATTGCCGACGGTTTCCTTTCGGCTGTTGCCGTGCTTGTGTTATGGCAAGGCGTGGTCAGCATCTGGCAGATGCCGCGCTTCATCCTGCCCGGCCCGCTCGACGTCGTGCAATCGCTCATCACCAATGCGCAACTGATCGCGGACAATGCCATCGTGACTTTTGGCGAGGTACTGGGCGGTTTTGTGCTGGGCAGCGGCATCGGCATTGTCACGGCCATCCTGCTCATGATGTCGCCGCTTGCGCAGCGCCTCGTCATGCCGGTGATGGTGTTCTCTCAGGCGATCCCGATTTTCGCGCTCGCCCCCATTCTCACGCTCTGGCTAGGCTATGGCCCGGCCTCGAAAGTGGCCATCACCATTCTGATGATCTTCTTTCCGGTCGTCTCGACCTTTCTCGACGGGTTGCAGCGCACAGACCAAACCCTGATCGATGCGGCGGAAAATCTCGGCGCGAAACGCAATGGTATATTGTTTCGCGTGCGTGTCCCGGCCGCTTTTCCCGCGCTTGCCTCGGGCCTCACGCTTGCCAGCGTCTATGCGCCCATCGGGGCCGTGGTCGGCGAATGGGTCGGCGCCTCCAAAGGGCTTGGCTATCTGATGCTGCTGGCCAATGGCCGCGGCCGGGTGGACCTGATGTTCGCCTGCCTGTTCGTGCTCGCCGTCTTCACCATGGTCTTGCATGCGACCGTCTCGCATTTTTGCGCAAAACTCGCCGCGTGGCCGCGCAAAATGTGATGGTTTTTTGCCACACCTGATACCTATCCTGATTTTTGCCTCTTGGCGAAAGAATATTGCTCATTTACTGTGCAGCCATCTGAAACACTGGCAGGAGGTTGAAATGCGCGTACTCTACCCATTTCCGTCGGTGCCCGGTGTTAATGCGGGCGCATCCCGACTTTAAGTCGCTATAGCCCTGCCCGCCCTTTCGGGCATTTCTGAAACATCCACATCTGCCGCAGCCTCACCCGGCTGCCCCTCTTGTTTTCTCCAAAGGAACCAGCAACCGTGCCTGCACGGGCTGGTATTGTTGATATGACCCGGTTTCGCATCCATTTCCGGGGAGCTGCATTCCGCAGCGTCCTCGGCTACACTTTTGGCCACTGGCGAAGTCAGCCTCTGCGGCTGGCGCTGATGATAATCGGCATGCTGCTTGCAACAGCCGCAGATGTTCTGACGCCGCTTTATTCCGGGCGGCTGGTCGATGCGCTTTCGCTTGGGCATGAACACGCATGGGATGCCGCGATTTCAGCGCTGATCGTGCTCCTGGCGCTCGGCGCGCTGGCGCTGGTCACGCGGCAACTGACCTTCTATGTCATCACCGACTTCACGCTGAAGATCATGAGCGACATGGCCGCAAGCGCATTCCACAAATTGCAGCGCTTTTCGACCGACTGGCACGCCAATGCCTTTGCCGGATCGACGGTGCGCAAGGTGTCGCGCGCCATGTGGGCGCTCGATCTCCTCAACGACACGCTGATCGTCGCCTTGCTGCCATCCATACTCATGCTGCTCGGCTCGGTGTCCCTGCTTGCATGGTACTGGCCGCTGATGGGCCTGCTGGTGGCCATCGGCTCGGTGTTGTTCATCGCCTGCACCGCGCTGGTTTCGCTCGGCTTCGTCGCGCCCGCGGCAACGCTTGCAAACATCTGGGATACGCGCATGGGCGGCGCTCTGGCCGATGCCATTTCGTGCAATGCCGTCGTCAAGGCCTTTGGCGCGGAAGCGCGCGAAGACGCGCGTCTTGCAAAGGTCGTACGCAAATGGCGCAGCCGGACGCGGCGCACATGGCTGGTCGGCACGCTCAACGGCTTCATTCAGGGCGCGAACCTGCTCGTCATGCGCGCTGTCGTCATTACCTTCGCGCTTTATCTGTGGAGCGTAGGACAGGCAACAGCGGGCGACATCACCTTCGTGCTCACCGCCTTCTTCATGTTGCAAGGCTATTTGCGCGATGTCGGCATGCATATCCGCAACCTGCAACGCACGGTCAACGACATGGAGGAACTGGTCGCAATCGAAAACGAGCCTTACGGCATTGCCGACCGGATCGGCGCGCCTGCTATTCAAATCGGGCAAGGCGAGATCCGTTTCGATCGCGTGACCTTCCATTATGGCAATCACGACACCGCGCTTTACCGCGATTTCTCGGTTCGGATCGAAGCGGGCGAACGGGTCGGTCTGGTCGGTCATTCCGGTTCGGGCAAGACGACCTTCGTCAAGCTGATCCAGCGGCTTTACGATGTCAGCGACGGCGCGATCCTGATCGACGGGCAGAATATCGCCGAAGTCAGTCAGGCCTCGCTCAGATCGCAGATCGCCATCGTGCAGCAGGAGCCGATCCTGTTCCACCGCACATTGGCGGAAAACATCGCCTATGCCCGTCCCGGCGCAAGCCAGACGCAAATCGAGGAAGCGGCGCGGCTTGCCAGCGCGCATGATTTTATCGCCCGCCTGCCGAAAGGTTACGCCACACTGGTCGGCGAGCGCGGCATAAAACTGTCGGGCGGCGAGCGTCAGCGTGTGGCCATCGCCCGCGCTTTTTTGGCCGATGCACCGATCCTGATCCTCGACGAGGCGACATCGAGTCTGGATTCGGAATCGGAAGTGCTGAT
>JAATGD010000376.1 GCA_015654965.1 Hyphomicrobiales bacterium | reverse complement strand
CATTTTATCGGCGGCATGCAAAAACATGTGCCCAATGCGCTGGTGATGTTTGCGCCCTATGTCAATTCCTATCGCCGCCTGACCCCGGATGCCTCCGCCCCCGTCAATGTCAAATGGGGCTATGACAACCGCACCACGGCTTTTCGCGTGCCGCGTTCCTCACCCGGTGCGCGACGCGTCGAAAACCGCATTCCATCCTCCGACGCCAACCCCTATCTGGCGCTGGCGGCATCCCTTGCCTGCGGGCTGATCGGCCTCACCAACCGGCTTGAGGCGGAAGAGCCGGCAACCACCAGCGTCAACACGCGTGAAATCGAACTGCCGCGTGGCCTGATCGATGCGGTGGAACTGTTCGAGAAGGATACGGAACTGGGCAATCTGCTCGGCAGGTCCTTTGTGACCACCTATGCGGCGATCAAGCGCGCCGAATTTGAAACTTTTATGGAAGTCATCAGTCCCTGGGAGCGCGAGTTCCTGTTGCTTAACGTTTGATCGGCGCCGCATGCCATACCAGTCCCCAATCTCTCCCGGCTTTTCGTGGTACGAGGCGAGTACGCTTGAGCGTCCGCAATATCCGGAACTCGACGGCGCGCAACAGGCCGATGTCGTCATCATCGGCGGCGGCTATACCGGCCTGTCGGCAGCCTTTCATCTGACGAAACAGGGCGCGGATGTCGTGCTGATTGATGCGGCCCGCTTTGGCGATGGCGCGTCAGGACGCAATGGCGGACAGTTCGGTACCGGCCAGCGCACATGGCCCGAAGAGCTTGAAAAGCAATATGGTTTTACGCGCGCCAAGGCGCTGTTCGATATTGCGGAAGAAGCCAAAGCCTATGTGCTCGGCTTTGCGGCGGAACACAATATCGACATGGACTATCTGCCGGGACAGATTTCAGCCGCCCATAAGCCGCGCTATCTCAAACACTATCAGGACCATGCGCAAGCGATGGCCAGCCGCTTCGATTATCCGCATATCCGCTATGTCGAGCGGGCGGAGATGGCGGAACTTCTCGGCTCCAGCCGCTATCATGGCGGCATTTACGATAAAGGCACCGGGCATATTCATCCGCTCAAACTGCTGGTGGGAACGGCAAAGGTGGCGCAAAGTGCGGGGGCGCGGCTTTTTGAGAATACCAAGGCGACCAGAATATCCACCGCCAGCGGGCGCGTGAAAGTGGAGACGCCACGCGGCACGATCACCGCGCGCAATGCGTTTCTGGCTGTCAACGCGCATGGCGGTGATCTGGAACCCCTCAGCGCGTCGCATGTCATGCCGATCCGCTCCTTCATCGGCGCGACCGTGCCGCTGGGCGACGACAGCCCGATCATTCCCGGCGGGGAGTCAGTTGATGATTCGCGCTTCGTGGTGCGCTATTTTCGCCGCTCCAGGGATGGGCGGCTTTTGTTTGGCGGACGCGAGGCTTACACCGCCGACAATCCGCGCGATATCAGCACGCATATTCGTCGCCAGATCGCTGAAATCTATCCCGCACTCGACAATGTCGAAATCACCCACGCATGGGGCGGCTCGGTCGGCATCACCATGCCGCGCCAGCCTTTTGTGCGCGAGGTCATGCCCGGCGTCATTTCCGCAGGCGGCTATTCGGGACACGGCGTGATGCTCGCCAATTTCATGGGCCGGCTTTATGCGGACGCCATCTCGGGCAAACGCGACAAGCTGAAACTGTTCGAGGAATTGCGCATTCCCGCCTTCCCTGGCGGGCGAAGCTTGCGCGCGCCGCTGCTGTTCTTGGCACTATCGTGGTATGCGCTGATGGACCGGATATAAATAACGTAAGGCATTGCTGCCTCACGCTTCATTCGCCGCGCGGAAAACGCTGGTTTTCCTCCAGCACGTTCAGGTCCATGTGATTGCGCATATAACGATCGGACGCCTTTTGCAGCGGCTGATAATCCCATGGATAATAGGCCCCGTTGCGAAGGGCCGGATAGACCACATCGCGCCGCGCCTGACTGGCGCGGACATTGGCGTCGTAGTGTTCAAGATTCCAGCGCGCCTCAGCCTTTTTTGTCAGCGCATTCAATATGGCCTTGTAATCGGCACGCGCCGCCAGATTATGCAATTCATCCGCGTCGCTATCGAGATTGAACAATTGCGGCGGATCGGCCCGGCAAAGATTGAGCTTCCATGCGCCCGCGCGCAAGCTGACCATCGGCGAAACCGTGCCTTCCGCCGCATATTCGATCGGCACCGCTCCGCGCTCCACATCGCCCGAAGCAACGCCCAAGAGCGAGACACCATCCGTCCATGGCATGATGCCCGCAAGATCGATACCGGCAAGATCGGCCAAAGTGGGCAACACGTCGAGCGTGGAAACGGGCGTATCGATACGGGCAGTCTTCAATGATGGCGCGGCAATCATCAAGGGCACGCGGGCCGACCCTTCAAAGAAATTCATCTTGAACCACAGCCCGCGCTCGCCCAGCATATCGCCATGATCGGAGGTGAAGACCACGATCGTATCCTGCGCCATGCCGCAGCGCTCGATGACGTCGAGCAACTGGCCGATCTTTTCATCGACATAGGAAATATTGGCGAAATAGGCCTGCCGCGCCGCCCTGATCTGTTCGCGGGTGAGGTCATAATCTTCCGCCTTGCAGGCGCGCAACAGGCGTTCGCTATGCGGGTCGATTTCGCTTGTCCGTAACGGGCCGATTTTCGGATCGAGTTCCGGGATGTCCGCGTAGAGGTCAAAAAAGCGTTTGCGCGCCACATAGGGGTCGTGCGGATGGGTGAAACTCACCGTCAGGCACCATGGCCGTGCATCATGGCCGCGCGCCAGATCGTAAAGCTTTGCCTCCGCCTGATAGGCGACCTCGTCGTCATATTCGAGCTGGTTGGTGATTTCGGCACAGCCCGCGCCGGTAATCGACCCCAGATTATGATACCACCAGTCGATGCGTTCGCCGGGCTTGCGGTAATCGGGCGTCCAGCCAAAATCAGCCGGATAGATATCCGTCGTCAGGCGCTGTTCAAACCCGTGCAATTGGTCAGGTCCGACAAAATGCATCTTGCCCGAAAGCGCCGTCTGATAACCGCCATTGCGCAGGTGATGCGCATAGGTCGGGATTTCCGATGAAAACTCCGCCGCATTGTCATAGACGCCGGTGCGAAACGGCAATTGCCCGGACATGAAGGAAGCGCGCGCCGGTGCGCAAAGCGGGCTTGGCGTGTAGCAATTGGCAAAGCGCGCCGAACGTGTCGCAAGCTTGCGCAAATGCGGCACATGCAAAAACGGAGCCTGACCATCGGGGAAGAAGGTCCCGTTCAGCTGATCGACCATGAGAATGAGAATATTCGGCTTTTTCATCGGGATTTGAACCATCGCAGGGATTGAACGCGAAATGGCGGGCGCTATAAAGTACCCGCCTTGTAACCAGAGATGTGACGGATCAGAGTCCGAGGCTGGCCTTGACCGCTTGCACACCCGGCTCGCCCTTGAAGGTGGTGACGCCTGCAAGCCATGTGTCGATCTGAGCCGGATTGGCCTTCAGCCATGCCTTGGCCGCAGCCGTTCCTTCCGTACCTTCGTTTAATATCTTGTCCATCAGCGCGTTTTCGATATCGACGCTGAACACCAGATTCTTGAAAAAGCGCGCCGCATTCGGGCATTCCGCCGCCCAGCCGGTGCGCGCCAGCGTAAACACTTCCGCGCCACCGAAATTCGGGCCGAAATAATCGTCACCCCCCGTCAGATATTCGATCTTGAGCTTGGTGTTCATGGGATGCGGCGCCCATGCCAGAAACACCACCCAGTCCTTGGCTTTATCCTTGCGCTCGACCTGCGCCAGCATCGCCTGCTCGCTCGATTCCACCAGTTTGAAGCCATCGAGCCTGAATTTCGGATCGGCAATGATCTTTTCGATATTCTGGTTGGCCGGAGCGCCCGGCTCGATCCCGTAAATCTCCTTGCCGAACTTGTCGGCATGTTTACCCAGATCGGCAAAATCCTTGACGCCTTCGGCTGCCACATAATCAGGCACCGCAAGCGTGAATTTCGCGCCTTCGAGATTTTTCACGATCACTTCCGCGGCCTTGGCCTGATCGAGATCATCGCGGAATTTCTGCTGCGCGGGCATCCAGTTGCCGAGGAAAACATCGCTGTTGCCGCTCTTGATCGCCTCATAGCCGATCGGCACCGACATGGTTTTCACGTCCGCCTTGTAGCCAAGCCCTTCGAGCAACACGCTTGCAATGGCATTGGTCGAGGTAATGTCGGTCCAGCCCGGATCGGACAGGCGGATTGTTTCACATTTGGCCGGATCGGCGGCATGAGCCGTCCCGGCAAGACTCGTGAAAGCCGTCAGAACGAGTGCTGTGAATTTGAGATAGCGCATTCGGTGACCCCTCTTCAATCGACGCGTTTTATGATTTTTACAATCAACAACCATTATGGCTGACATTCCGGCTTTCAGAAAAACACTATTTGCGCTAGGGAAAAAGCCATTGATTTTTTATTGAAGGCATAGAGAATTTTTATGGTTTCTCCATTTTGGGACCTTGGCAGCCTGCATGTTTTTGAAGCAGTCGGGCGATTGGAAAATCTGACCCTCGCAGCCCACGAACTTGGCATGACCCAGCCTGCGGTGAGCTATCAGATAAAACGCATGGAAGACCGTCTGGGCGTGGCATTGTTCGCAAGACGCGCGCGTGGCGTCGAAATTTTGCCGGAAGGGCGCATTTTATACAAGGCGATCCATGCCGGGCTGCATGGTATCGAGGAGGCCGTGCAACAGATCAGGCGGCGGCAGCGAGCGCCGGGCTTGCGGATTGCCACCGATTACGGTTTTGCCACATTCTGGCTGATGCCGCGTGTGGCGCGGTTCAGGCCTGGACACCCGGAAATCGATGTGCGCATCACCGCCTCCTCCATGCTGCAACCGCTCGACCAGCGCGAGGCGGATATTGCGATATTGTTCGGTTCGCGTGAGGATTTTCCGCCCGGAGCCACCGCCTTCATCGGCGAAAAGGTGGTGCCGGTCTGCTCGCCCGCTTATCTGGAAAAGCACGGCCCCTTCCCACAAGGCAAGGGTCTGGGGAGCGCGCCGCTTCTGCATCTCGACACCTTGCAGGGCGACCGCTGGTTCACATGGGACACATGGCTTGGGACAATCGGCGAAGAGATCGACGAGGGCAATCGCGGCCTCGTCTTCAACACCTATAATCTGGTGATCGACGCGGCCATGGCCGATCAGGGCGTGGCGCTTGGCTGGAGCGGGCTGATCGACGGCGCATTGCAGCGAAGACAGCTCGTTGCCGCCTGCGATATTGCCCGGACAAGCGACAAGGGCTACTGGCTGAGTTTCAACCCGGATATTTCGGACACATCACGCGCCCTTATCATGGAACTGCTTTATGAGGACCAGCCGTCCTTACTCGACCAGCCCGACAATCGGGCCGAAACCGCCATGCCATGATATGTCGTTGCGCCCCAGTGACGGCTCATAAATCCCCGTTCCCTGCCCGCCATCCAGAAACAGCGCATCGGGGCATTTCAAGTGATCGCGAAACAGGCGCGCGAAATCGTAGAAATTGACCGGGTCCTCGCTGATGGCAAAATGAATTTTCCCGCCCGCGCAAACGCCGACGCCGCTTCTGCGGGTGCGGTCTGTCGAGCCTTCGATAAAGGCGGGATGGAGTTGATTGCGGATCACCAGCATCGGCCCTGACTGGGTTGCAAAACGCGGCCTGGGTCGCTGTTTCAAGAACTCATCCGTCGTCAGGATGCCCGCGCCCTTGTCATCGAAATAAAACACGCCATTGGGTTTTTTATAGAAATTGGGTATCGGCCCTTTGAGGTTTTCCGCCTTCTGCCGGTTGGGTGCGCGCTTTTCCGCGCCATTTTCGATATAAAGCCCCATGGGCGCATAATCGTCGAGATACATGCCGGCATTCATCGCAAAGGCCAGAACGTGGCCCTCTGCCTCCACCGCCTTGGCGACACGCGAAAAATACTGATAGGGCTTGCCATCCTCATGCTGCCAGAACAGCCGCAGACCGGCTTTTCCTTTCTCTAGCGTACAGAGAAGATATTTCGTGTTCTCGAAGCTAATCGGCTGGCAGGCGGTCGCGGATGCCTTTTGCGGACTGGCGACTGCCGCAACGAGCATCATCGCCACGGTGGACAAAAACTGTTTCGGCCTGATTTTCAATCCTTTGCCCCTTCCTGCGCCCCTCAATTTATTTAGCACTTACTTATAAATACAATTTCATAAATGAAGAATGCGTTTCTATAAATGCCGAAGCATTATCGCTTCAGCCGCGAATCTGCCTATAATCATTTTATGTCCATCCGTCTTCTGAATGAAACCATCATCAACCAGATCGCAGCCGGCGAGGTGATCGAACGCCCCGCCAGCGTGATCAAGGAACTGGTCGAAAACGCCATCGACGCGGGCGCGACCCGCATCGAAGTGGTGACGGGTGGCGGTGGCAAGACGCTGTTGCGCGTGACAGACAATGGTTCTGGCATTGCCGCCGACGAATTGGCGCTTGCCGTCTCGCGCCATTGCACGTCAAAACTCACCGACGATGTGCATGATATCCGCGCGCTCGGGTTTCGCGGCGAGGCGCTGCCGTCCATTGGTTCGGTGGCGAAACTGACGCTCAAGTCACGCACGCCCGATGCGGAATCGGGTTTCGAGATTGCGGTCAAGGGCGGGCAGCTTGAAGGCCCGCGTCCGGCAGCGCTTAATCGCGGCACCATCGCCGAAGTGCGCGATCTGTTCTATGCCACCCCCGCGCGGCTCAAATTCATGAAGACCGACCGCGCTGAGGCGAGCGCCATCACCGATGTCGTCAAGCGCATCGCCATCGCTTTTCCGCATGTGCGCTTTTCGCTCGCAGGCACTGACAGAACCCCGCTGGAAATGCCCGCAACAGGCCAGGGAGCGGATGCGGTTCTGGAGCGCATCGGGCAGATACTGGGCAAGGAGTTCACCGAAAACGCGCTTGCCATTGATGCCGAGCGCGACGGCATACGGCTGGCAGGCTTTGTCGGTATCCCCTCTTATAATCGCGGCAATGCGCAGCACCAGTTTGCCTATGTCAATGGGCGGCCTGTGCGCGACAAGCAGCTTTTCGGCGCGCTGCGCGGCGCTTATGCGGATGTAATTGCGCGTGACCGTCACCCGGTCGCAGTGCTGTTTCTCACACTTGATCCGGCACTGGTCGATGTCAATGTACATCCGGCCAAGGCCGATGTGCGCTTTCGCGATCCCGGCCTCATCCGTGGTCTTATTGTCGGTTCCATCAAGCAGGCTTTGGGGCAATCGGGCATTCGTCCGGCAACCAGCGGCGCGGAAGCCATGCTGCAAGCGTTCCGCGCGGAAGGTTTGCAACCTTCCCAGCCCACACGTCCCGCCACAAATCATTATGCATCCGCCAACTGGCGCAGCGCACAGCCAGCACCACGCCACGAATGGTCGCCTGAAACCGCCCATCCGGCGCATCGCCCTCTTGATCTCGCCCCAGCCTTCCATGAGAGCGAGCAGGCGAGCCTCGAAGCAGTCAGCATCATTGCCGCCGACGCGCGCGCCACGCTCGATGAAGCGCCGCCCGAATTGCAGCAAAAACCGCTGCGGGCTGCGCGCGCGCAAATCCACGAAAATTATATCGTCGCCCAGACCGAAGACAGCCTCGTCATCGTCGACCAGCACGCGGCCCATGAAAGGCTGGTCTATGAGGCGCTGAAAAATGCCCTTCATTCCCGTCCCATCCCCGGACAGATGCTGCTGATCCCGGAAATCGTCGACCTGCCTGAAGAAGATGCCGAGCGTCTGGTGACCCATGCCGAGACGCTGGCCCGTTTCGGGCTGGGGATCGAACAATTCGGCCCCGGTGCCATTGCGGTGCGCGAGACGCCTGCCATGCTGGGCGAAATGAATGTGCAGCAATTGATCCGTGACCTGTCCGACGAAGTTGCCGAGCACGACACGTCAGACGGGCTGAAAGCCATGCTGCATCTCGTCGCCGCCACCATGGCCTGCCACGGCTCGGTGCGTTCCGGGCGGCGATTGAGGCCTGAGGAAATGAATGCGCTTTTGCGCGATATGGAAGCGACACCCGGCTCCGGCACCTGCAATCATGGTCGCCCGACCTATATTGAATTGAAACTCTCCGACATCGAGCGCCTTTTCGGCAGGCGTTAAAAGCTTTATCATTCCTGTCCGGCTGGACGCGGGGCTTTGCACTTGCTAGAATTTGGCTCAAAGGTTTGAGATAGATGAACAGATTTGAATCGCCCCGCCCCTCTTCCGAAGCCGTCCTGCGTTATCTCGACGGCGATTATGAAATCGTCAAACACGGTGCTTATGTGAGCTGCGCCGTCACCGGCGAACCTATTGTGCTTGATGAGTTGCGCTATTGGAGCGTTGCGCGACAGGAAGCCTATGCAAGCGGGCTGATCTCGTTTGAGCGCGAACTGGAACTCAATCCGGAACTGCGCAGCCGCAAAAAGGCCTGATCTTTCAGTTTTCGATGCGGTGCTTATAGCGCGCTATCGCTTGATCGAGGATTTCATCAAGCGCATCAGGCTGCTTGCATTCCAGCGCGACATTGAGAACTGTGAGAGCGGACAGAAATGCATCTGGCACGTCCGACATGGTTTTCAGACGTACATGGTCCTTGGCAGTGGTGATGAGGCCAAGCCCTTGGCTCTGTGCCCTCTCCATCAAGGCGTGGATTTCCACCGCCGCAAAAGCATGATGGTCCGGGAAAGAACGGGTTTCGACCACGTCGCCACCGGCTTGCGCAACGCTTGCATAAAATTTTTCAGGATTGCCGATACCGGCAAAGGCAAGAAAGCGACGGCCTGAAACCACTCCCTCTGACGAGGGTGCAAGGCGGGCTTCATAAATGGTCTTGCCAATGCTACCTGCCTGCCGGATGAGAAGATCAGAGGCTTCGCCTTCACCAATGCGCAAAAGCGCGTCGGTCTTTTGCATCTGGTCATTGAGCGGTGCGCGCAAGGGACCAGCGGGAATGACATAGCCATTGCCGATACCGCGCGCGCCATCGACCACCAGAAGCGCGAAATCGGCATGAAGCCGCGCACTCTGAAAACCGTCATCCATGATGATGAAATCGCAACCCATCGCAAGCAATTGGCTCGCCGCCTTTGCCCTGTCGGGGCAAAGCACAACCGGCGCATGACACGCCAGAAGCAGCGGTTCGTCACCGACCTCAGCCGCGCTGTCGCGGTCTGCATCAACCACATGCAACCCCTGATAATTGCCGCCATAGCCACGCGAAACAATGCCGGGTTTCAGACCGCGTTTGTTGGCGACCTGAGCCAAGGCAATGGCGGTCGGGGTTTTTCCGGCTCCGCCCACGGTGAAATTGCCGATACAAAGCACCGGTGCTGCGATTGTTGGTGGATTTGCCCGCAACAGCCGCCGTCCGGCAACCGCTCCATAAAGCCATGCCAAAGGCGAAAGCGCATAAGACTGCCAATCCGGCTTTTGCCACCAGAAGGGCGGCGCTTCCCCCACCATATCAGATTCCGCCGTGAATATAGGCGACCTCGTTGCGGTTGCCGGGCAATTGCGCCTGCAGGATGAGCGGCTGGATGAACGGCTCCAGTGCAATGAGCGTGCGTTCCAGCGCGCCGCGCATATCCTTGACCGCACTCGCACCCGCATTGATCATGGTGCGCAGATGCTCAGGATTGTTGAACAGGAAATTGATGGCGCCTGCCAGCATGTTGCGATCCTTGACCACCCGCGCACCACCATTCTTGATCAGGCGCTGGAAGGATTCGCGGAAATTCTGCACATTGCGGCCCGTCAGCACCGCCGTTCCCATCATGGCCGGTTCCAGCGGATTATGCCCGCCCTTCTGCGTCAATGAATTGCCGATGAAGGCGATCTGCGTCAGTTCCAGATAAAGCCCCATTTCGCCAATCGTATCGCCGAGGAAAATATCGGTATCAGGAGTGATCGGCGCGCCGCTGGAACGTTTGACGACTTTGAGACCCTTTTGCGCAAACATGGCTTCAAGCGCGGGTGTGCGGTCGGGATGACGCGGCACCACGATGGTCACGAGCTTCCTGTGGCGCACTTTCAACATCTGGTGCACTTCCGCCGCTATAGCTTCCTCGCCATCATGGGTGGAGATCGCCGCCCAGACAGGACGTCCGCCAAGCTGATGCTTGAGGGAGGCAAGCGCGCGTGGATCGGCAGGGGGCGGCGCGATATCGACCTTCAGATTGCCCGTCACGCTGACGGGACGCGCGCCCAATATGCGGAAGCGCTCGCCATCAAGATCGGATTGCGCAACCACATGCGCGAAATTCTCGAAAATCGCCTCAGCCAATGCTGAACGCTTCTGCCATGCAGCAAAGGAACGATCCGACATGCGTCCATTGACCAGAACCTGCGGAATATGGCGGTTGCCCAATGCCAGCACGGTTGCGGGCCAGATTTCGGATTCGCAGCCAATCGCCAGATCCGGCTTCCAATGATTGAGAAAACGCTGCACCGCCGGTTGCAGATCAAGCGGCGCATATTGATGAATGACCTTGGACCCGAGATGCTCGGCAACAAGCCCCGCCGATGTCACGGTGCCGGTCGTCAAAACCACATGGATGCCGGTTGCGGCAATGCGCTCGACCAGCGGTGATATGGCGACAGTTTCCCCGACGCTGGCCGCATGCGCCCAGACCACAGGCCCTTGTGGACGCTCGATAGATGTCTTGCCATAGCGCTCATTGCGCCGCCGCCGTTCTTCCTTGCCGCGCGAGGCGCGATAGGCAATGTAAGGCCCCACGAAAGGATAGACGGCGGAACCCAGAACCCGATAGGCCGACAGAAGATTTCGCGCCCAGCGCTCGCTCATGGTGTTTTCCCCAGCGCGGCATAAGCACGTGTCGTGGCATCGTTGAGCTGGCGCGTCAGTTCCATACGCTTTTCCTCCAGTTGCTGTTCATCCGCATCACTATCGACCCAGATATCGTCCCCCCGAACCACTGTCGAACGGCCGAAAGGAAGCGGTATCGCTGTCTTGTCCCACGACTTCCTGAGAACATGGTTGCGCGAGAAGGCATAAGCAACCGGTATTATCGGTCGTCCCGACAATTTCGCCAATAAAATGATACCGTCGCCCGCTTCCCGCGCCTTGCCATGGGCAATATCGGCGATCATCGAAGCGGACTGTCCCTTTTTCAACGCATTCTTCAATGTCAGAAGTGCGCGCGCGCCACCCTTCTCCGGCCTTGCGCGGCTTCCGCGCCCACCGGAGCCGCGCACCGTGATCAGACCAAGCTTTTCGGCCACGCGCGCATTCAGTTCCGCGTCCGCACTGCGCGAAAACATGGCGACCACATCAACGCCTTTGGGACAGATGAATGGTGCCATGATGTGCTGGCCGTGCCAGAAGGTGACGATAAAGGGATCGACGGTTCCGACCAGATCCTGCTCATTGGCGGCATCTTTCAGACGCGGATTGGTGTAATAGACGAAGCGGAAATAGCTCGTCAGAAACCACACCAGCACCGATTTAAGGAGCGCTGATTGCGCCAGCGGCCCGCGAATACGTCGCCACAGGCGGCGCGTCAGTCGCTCTTTGGGAGCCGGACTCTGTGCGGGGGGCAAATCGCTTATTCCCCCTGCAGCGTCACGCCTTCAGGATCAAGCAGGCGATGCAGATGCACGATGAAATAACGCATATGGGCATTATCAACCGTCTGCTGCGCCTTGGCCTTCCAGGCGGTTTTGGCCGTCTCGTAATCGGGATAAATCCCGACAATATCCAGATTTTCAAGATCGCGGAACTGCACAGTGCCAAGCTTTTGCAACTCACCGCCGAATACCAGATGAAGAAGTTGCTTTTTGTCGCCTGCGACGCTCATTTCAATATTCCTTGGATAATTTGGGACTGATTTGCTTCGCGGCATGATTAACCCAAGCCTTGTTCCGCGACAACACTCAACATGTCCTGCAAAAGACTGCCGCTCGAAGCCACCAGCGCACCATGGAGCGGGCTATCCCCACCATAGGTGAGCGGCTTGTTTTCTGCGGTGCGAATGGCACCTCCAGCCTCGCTCAATATAAGATCGGCAGCGGCCAGATCCCAGTCATTGGAATTGGGCCGAATGAAGGTTCCGGCAATATCACCGCGCGCCACCATGGCAATGCGATAGGCGAGTGAAGGCACATAAGGATGCATCCTGACCCTGTCTTGCCATGCTTGCGGCAGAGCCTTCACAGGCGTGCGGGCGCAAGCGAGGGCAATCTCCTCGCCCTCTTGGGGCAGTTTTGCGCGGATCGAAGTCCCATTTTGCGATGCGCCCAAACCCAACCCCGCCTCGATCAATTCTTTGAGAGCCTGACATTCCAGAACCCCCACAAGCGGCATTCCATCCTCAACCACGGCAATGCTGACACACCATTGCTTT
>JAATGD010000065.1 GCA_015654965.1 Hyphomicrobiales bacterium | reverse complement strand
CGCGCAGCGCATCGGTGAAACCGTTGAGTGAGTCCCCAACAACACCATAGATACGCTTGACGCCAACCGTTTCGAGCGACATGGCGATGAAGTGTGCGGCCGTTTGGGACATGGAAACCTCCAGATAAGGGTGATCGCGCCGCGGCGCGGATAATATCGCTTCAGGTTCGGCGGGTTCCGGTCTCGCGCAAGAAAAACATGAGTATAACCGCGACCGCAACCGCGAGCGACCAAAATGATCCTGCATTTTTAAAATGCGCCACCGGATCACCGCCAGCATTCAGCGAACGGGCAAAAAGCGTTGCAAATACCGGACCGACCAGCGCCGTCACGCCAAAGTTGATAAAATTGATCGCACCCGTCGCACTTCCTTTCACATTATCGGGATTGGCTTCCTTGATGATGGTGTAAGGAATCATGGCCGCACCGGAAGCTACGCCCAGCACAAAGAGCGTCAATTGCGCCGGCAACACGTTGGGAAAAAAGGTCAACTGTACGATAGCTGCCAACATTATCAGCGCGCCAGCGATCAGAACCGGTTTACGCAAACCAATTCGGTCGGCAAGCCAACCCATTAACGGACAGCCCACCGCCCAGCCAAGCGGCACGATTGAAGCAGCCACAACGGCGTCCCGATAGGCAAACTGCCGATCAATCTGGAAAAAGGATACACCCCACGTCATCGCACCGATGGTCGTAGGCGCAAATAGCAGGCCTGCAATGAGACCGCAAAGATAGGATTGCGGGTTGCTCAGCACGATCTTGTAAGGCGTCAACAAACTGGAGGGTGTTTCAGTACCCGAACGCGTTACGGCTGGGGTCACAGTGACCATCACAAAAGCCACCGCGATACTGGCAATCCCGATCGCGAGCCATACAAATGTCCAGTCGATGCCGTTTTGCAGAAGCGGTCCGACGACGAATTGTCCCGCTGAACCACCCAGCATGCCAAGACATTGGGTAAGGCCGATCGCGGTCGCCAGGAAATTTCCCGAAAATCCACGCGCCGCCAGATAGACCGCGCCGGTGAAAGCGAATGCCGAACCGGCGCCTTGCAGCATCCGCGCGAGGTAAGCGGTCTGCGGATTAGCTATGACAAACAAAAGGCATCCAAGACCCAGTACGCAAGAACCGAGCGGCACGACATACTTCGCCCCGGCCCGGTCGAGTGCCATGCCGGCAATCAGGCTGGTGAGCGAATATGTGTAATAGTAGCTGCCGAGAATGTTGCCGACGCCGACACCGCTGCGGCCGAACGCCTGTTGCAGTTGCGGGATCATCACCGCCGGCGCCGATCTCGTCGCATATTCCAGTACATAGAACAGCAGCGCCATGGCCCAGGCAATCACATAGGCGCGGCGTGTTATGGGGTCGGTCGTGTTCATGCTGCTCTGCAGTGCTATTCGTGGATGGATTGGAGACCTATGACCTGTCCGTTGACCTCTTTGCAGTGAGCAGCTCAAGACTCACAGTGAGCCCGGATCAGACACGAATTGATCCACTTAAAACATCGAAGGCGAGTTCAGGAAGTCTTTGCGATGCAAACCTGCATTCCGTTTTTTTGAAACCCAAGCGATAAATTCCGAATGGGACGCGAACTCTTGCCGCAATACCTCCCACTCACTGTCGAATGCCGGACTTCTTAAAAGCTTCTCCATATCGGGTTCATAGATTCGCCAGATATTCGCAGCGATATAGCCATGCTGCCTTAACGCAAAAAATTCGAAGAATAAATAAAACGATTCATGTATCGCGCGCCGCTCTTCAGCTGTCATCGGTTTTTCAGGATTGAATCGTGTCAGATAGGAATCGGCCGGCAACGCACGGCGAACGTCAAAAACCCTTTCGGTATAAGCCAGGAAGATCTGCGCGGCCAATCTGCGATTGTTGGTGAGGATCGCCGTGTAAATGGCTATCGCGCCGGTAATGACGCTGCCCAGCGTGACAAGCTTCAGGATGGCCGCGACGATAGCCCGGCCGTTAACTGACAGAACGACGTCCATCATCGGGTTCATCTCGCAACGGGCTGCCCGGCCATCACCTTGCGGCAGTCGGCGCTGAGGTATCTTTTCTGCTGACGAAGACAGATCGTGATGCGATCGGCGTCGGGCACGAATTGACTGCATAACCTGAAAACATCAGGCGTACAGGCTCGCCGGGCTTCCGCCGAATCCTGCTGGGCAAGGAGCGGCGTGGTTATGAAGCACATCAGCGGAAAGGCCAGCACCCTCAAAAGTTTTTGGCTGCGGCTAAAGCTGGATGTCATTGAAAAAGCCCAACGTCCCATTTCATTTTTCCTTATTCGTCATTCACTTTTCGCGCACGTCCCGTAATCCGCCGCGCAGTTGCCGCAACATCAGCTCCACATCGAAGAATTCGCGTTTTTCCACGATGCGGCTTCCGCGCCATCGACAGACGGTCATGCATGTCACATCAAATCTGCGGTGAACCGCGGCGGGCGTGAGTCCATAAGGCATCATCAGATCGCCTGTGGCAGTTCCGCTAATCCGCGCAACGGAGCAACTGGCCGTGCCGTCATGGCTTGCAAATAATTCCAGATACGGATCGATGTGAATCTGGCTATCGGGAAAAGCCGAGCAAAAGCTGCGTGCCTTGGCAATATGCTCCTGTTTCCCATAGGGCCTCTCTTCACCGCTTGCATGGACCACCAGTTCGTCCGCCAGAAAACTCGCATAATTTTCCCAGTTGCGCACGTTCCACGCGCGGTCGATCTGCCGCAGTCTGTGGAGAGTCTGGCGCATGTCCGCACTCACATGGCGTCGCTTGCCTGGCTGGGCCTGCGGGCCTTCACGGCATGGTTATGTTCAGACATCGTGCGTCTTGGCTGCGATGGCATCATGCCACAATGCATGGAGCCTTCAGCAAACTACACAGGATTGCGTTTACGCAGGAGTGAGGCGCTCGCGGGCTCACCGTTAGCTCATTGTGGTTACGCGCCCGCGCGGCGCGAGCACGATACCCTATACCGGCGATGGAGCCATTTTTTTAAGTAATGCAAGAAATCGCGGCGTGTCCCGTATCCGGTCAAAACGCACGTCAGTCCGGAACCAGACGGTCGAGAGTTCACGCTGGTCCACCGCCTTTTCCAAGGCGGCAAGAGCTTGATCCTCATCGTTCAGAGCCAACGCAAGGCTCGCGCGCGCGAACCACGTTGCGCTGTTACTGTGATCACTCGACACACGCCGTCCGCGCTCGGGTTCGCCAAGTAAGGCCTCGATCTCGGCGCGTGCAAATACCAAATCAGGATAGGCGGATGCAACATGTTCGATGTCGGCAATAAAAGATCGCGCATCAGCCGGATTCCCCGCGAAAATATGTGCCAGCGCCCTTCGCACGAGAACCTCCACAGACATGAGCCCGCCATCCGCATTGCCGGCCGCGATCAATGGTTCAAAGCGCCGAGTCTGATACAGACCGACCGTCTCCGCGATGTCTTGCTGCATGGAGAATGGCTCGATTGCACGTGCCTCCCGGAACAGCCTCTCCGCCTCCTCGTAACGGCCGAAGATAGTCAGGAACACGCCATATAGTCTTGCAGCTCGCGCGTTTTCGCCAAGCTTGAAAGCGCGGAGAAAGTCAGCCTCCGCAGTCTCCTTGTCCCGATCCAGCCAGGCCGAGATCGTTGCAGACGCAGCATGCGCTTCCACCGAATGTGGATCGATTTCCAGCGCACGGCGCACGGCCGGCTTCGCGATGGCTGATGCGTCCGCATGACCGATCAAGCCGAGGCGGAACAGGTCGCAATGGCAATCGGCAACGCCGGAATGGCCACGCGCGTAGTCGGGAGCCGACTCGGCCACTTGAAGGAAAATGTCCGCGGCCTCGCGCAGGGCGGTAGGTGTCTGACGGTCGAGGAGTTGCCGCGCCCGGTATACTTTTGCATGCGCTTCAAGCGCGACCGGACCGGGAGTGACCTGCATGGCACGCAGGCGAGAACTATCGAATCGCATACGGCTAAAAATGGTCGTAGCGATGCGCTCCTGCAGTTTCATCCGCTCGATGTCCGGCGCATCGAAACGATCAGACCATTGGACAAAGCCAACCGGATCGGACACTTCGACTGTAACTCGGATAACGTGACCATCACGGCGCACCGTGCCTTGCAGCACGGCATCGACACCAAGCTCACCAGCCAAAGCGGGCAGTGAATAGGCCCGGTCTTTATATTGAAAAATGGTGTTTCGCGAGATAACCCGCAGCCCCTGAGCCGAACCCATCGCAAAGATCAGTTCGTCCGTTAGCCCATCCGCGAAGCTTTCATCATCCTTGTCACGGGACAGCGCACGGAACGGCATGATCGCCATCGCCGCACCGCCTACTCCCTGTTCGAAGATGGTTCGGGCGATGAGCTTGTTTCCGCGAGGTGATATTGCCGCGGCGCTCTTGCCTGAATTGATAGCAAAGACAGGGACATATCCTCCCGTAGGCAACGTGATTCTGACCGATTCAAGACGACCCTCACCTTCATAATATTCGTCGAGCTTGCGGCGAAGACGCCGTGCCTCGACTCGTACCGTCGAATCGATCCGGGGAT
>JAATGD010000153.1 GCA_015654965.1 Hyphomicrobiales bacterium | reverse complement strand
GAAAGACGGGGCTATCGCTCCATGGGCACGCTCGTCTTCGCCTTATTACAACCAGACGCTGGAGGCGCTTGGCAATGCTTACGGCTTTAAACTTGGCGCGCGCTGGAGCGAGTTGTCTCAGGAAGCGCAACAGGCGATACTTTACGGCACCAAGGGGCGTGAGATCACCTTCCAGTACGATGACGGCTTGCGCTCCTATCAGACCACCAAGACGTTCGAGGGTGTGATTCCCAATCTGGAACGGCGCTGGAAAGAGACGGATTCGGCATGGTCGCGTGAGGAAATCGAACGCTTCATGTCCTCCTCGCCCTGCCCCGCCTGCAATGGTTATCGTCTCAAGCCCGAGTCGCTGGCGGTCAAGATCGGCATGAAACATATCGGTGAAGTCACTGCCATGTCGATCCGTGTGGCGGATCAGTGGTTCCGCGACATCGATACAGCTTTCAATGACAAGCAACGCGAAATTGCCGCGCGCATCCTCAAGGAAATCCGCGAACGCCTGCAATTTCTCAATGATGTCGGCCTCGACTATCTCACGCTTTCGCGCAATTCCGGCACGCTTTCAGGCGGCGAAAGCCAGCGTATCCGCCTCGCCTCGCAGATCGGCTCCGGCCTCACCGGCGTGCTCTATGTGCTTGATGAGCCGTCCATCGGCCTGCATCAGCGCGACAATGCCCGCCTGCTCGACACGTTGCGTCACCTGCGCGAACTTGGCAATACGGTTATCGTCGTCGAGCATGACGAAGACGCCATCCTGACCGCCGATTATGTCGTGGATATCGGCCCCGCAGCCGGTGTGCATGGTGGGCGGGTGATTGCAGAAGGCTCGCCCCAGGACATCATGTCCAATGCCAATTCGCTGACCGGACAATATCTGTCCGGAGCGCTCGAAGTGGCGGTTCCCGCTGAGCGGCGAAAAATTTCCAAGACAAAGCGTCTGCGGGTCGTCGGCGCACGCGGCAACAACCTCAAAAACGTCTCCGCGGATATTCCGCTTGGCACCTTTACCGCCGTGACCGGCGTTTCGGGCGGCGGCAAATCCACCTTCCTGATCGAAACGCTGTTCAAGGCCGCTTCGCGCCGCATCATGGGATCGCGTGAGCATCCATCTGAGCATGACCGCATCGAGGGGCTGGAATTTCTCGACAAGGTGATCGATATCGACCAATCCCCTATCGGGCGTACGCCGCGCTCCAATCCGGCCACCTATACCGGCGCTTTCACGCCGATCCGCGACTGGTTCGCGGGTCTACCGGAAGCGAAAGCCCGCGGTTATCAGCCGGGACGCTTCTCCTTTAACGTGAAGGGTGGGCGCTGCGAAGCCTGTCAGGGCGATGGCGTCATCAAGATCGAGATGCATTTTTTGCCTGATGTCTATGTCACCTGTGATGTCTGCCATGGCAAGCGCTATAATCGCGAAACGCTGGAAGTGCTGTTCAAGGGCAAGTCGATTGCCGATGTGCTCGATATGACGGTCGAGGAAGGTGCTGAATTTTTCACAGCCGTGCCTGCGGTGCGCGACAAACTGGAAACACTGGTGAAAGTCGGTCTTGGCTATATCAAGGCCGGCCAGCAAGCGACGACCCTTTCAGGCGGTGAAGCGCAGCGCGTGAAACTTGCCAAGGAATTGTCGCGCAAGGCCACAGGCCGCACGCTCTATATTCTCGATGAGCCGACGACGGGGTTGCACTTCCACGATGTGGCGAAACTTCTTGAAGTGCTGCACGAACTGGTCGAACAGGGCAATACGGTTGCAGTCATCGAGCATAATCTGGAAGTGATCAAGACAGCAGACTGGGTGATCGACCTTGGTCCCGAAGGCGGTGATGGCGGCGGCGAGATCGTCGCGGTCGGACGCCCGGAAGATATCGTCACCGAACCGCGTTCCTATACGGGCCAGTTCCTGAAAGAACTTCTGGAGCGCCGCCCCGTACGAAAGACAGAAGCGGCAGAATAGAACGTAGATGAAAGCCGGGTATCAACCCCGGCTTTCATTTATCGTTTCCGTGAATTATCGCTGCCGGCAATCATAAACAAATGCAATATTTGCACAGCAATCAACACTACAATTCCGAACCAAGCTGTCTTGAAAGTGTATTTTTCCGGGGCGTGATTGGCAGCAAGAAGGAATGCGGCAGCCATTAAAGCATAGATGACGGGAATAAACGCCAGCGCAACAGGTCGAGATGCTGTCCAGTTGACTTGACCTTTCAAACCCCATTGCATGGGCAAACGATCAAGATGTCCGAACCTGTTATTGGCTACAAGGGCGATCACACAAGTTATTGCAAAACCGATAATACCAATCTCAAACATAGTTTTATCCTTTTTGCCAAACCATACCGTATGAGAGCATTATATAGTCATAAAAAAGCCCGGACGAACCGGGCTTTTTTATTGCAATAATCGGCAAAGCCGCATCACTAAAAATTTTCAAACACATTCGGTTGCAGGGCTGAAAGCGGTTTCGGTCTTAATGGAACCGTTGAAACCGCTTTTAGTTTTAACGTATTTCCAAATGTAAAACCGTTTCACACTTTTACTGGAAATGCTTTGGACCTGCCCGATTGCCAATCAGCCGTTGACGGCTTCCTTGAGGCCTTTGCCGGCCGAGAATTTTGGCACGTTGCGAGCCGGGATCGCGACTTCCTTGCCGGTCGAGGGATTGCGACCGGTCGAAGCTGCACGATGCGAAACGGAGAAAACACCGAAGCCAGGTAGACGAACTTCTTCGCCAGCCTTGAGTGCGCCAGTGACAGCAGCAAGCACAGCGTCAACAGCCGTACCGGCATCAGCCTTCGTCAAACCGCCCTTTTCCGCAACTGCGGCAACCAATTCGTTCTTGTTCATTGGCATTTCCTTTCTAAATCTACCGGAACGGATAACGTGACCGGATTGAGCGGAGTTTATTCGAAAAGTCCGACAAACCAAGCCTGTCAACTGTAAAAAACCCCGGAAAACCGGGGTTAAACACAGAAATGCCGAGCTTATAGCCCGGCATTTTATCTGTTGACTGTCTAAAAGGCCTGTCAATGGGCCGTTGCGGCACCTGCATCCTCGTCGACAGAAGCACTCGAAGGCGTCGTTTCCGGCTCCGTCCACTCGATCGGTTCGGGTTGGCGAAGGAGCGCATGTTTGAGAACATCACTCACCCGCGACACCGGCACGATCTCAAGACCGTTCTTCACATTATCCGGAATATCCGCCAGATCCTTGGCGTTTTCTTCCGGGATCAGAACCTTCTTGATGCCGCCGCGCAGCGCTGCAAGGAGTTTTTCCTTCAGGCCACCGATCGGCAGAACCCGGCCACGCAAGGTGACCTCACCCGTCATCGCAATGTCCTTGTGCACCGGAATGCCGGTCAGCACGGACACGATGGCTGTCACCATCGCGATACCGGCGGATGGGCCGTCCTTGGGCGTTGCCCCTTCCGGCACATGCACGTGGATATCACGCTTGTCGAACAGAGGCGGCTCGATGCCGAAATCGATCGCACGCGAGCGGACATAGGAGGCCGCCGCAGAAATCGATTCCTTCATCACATCGCGCAGATTGCCGGTAACCGTCATGCGGCCCTTGCCGGGCATCATAACGCCTTCAATGGTGAGCAATTCGCCACCGACTTCCGTCCACGCAAGACCAGTGACGACACCGACCTGATCCTCACCTTCCACCTGGCCAAAGCGGAACCGCTCGACGCCCAGATAATCGGAAAGGTTCTTTTCGGTGATTTTCACCGACTTGGCCTTGCCTTTGAGGATTTCGGTGACGGCTTTGCGCGCCAGCGTCATCATCTCGCGCTCAAGGCTACGAACACCCGCCTCACGCGTGTAAAGACGAATCACGTTGCGCAATGCTTCCGTCGATACCGAGAATTCCTTCGGCTGAAGCGCATGATCCTTGATCGCCTTGGGCAACAGGTGCCTTTTCGCGATTTCGAGCTTTTCATCCTCGGTGTAACCGGCAAGGCGGATGATCTCCATACGATCCAGAAGCGGGCCGGGAATATTCATCGTATTGGCGGTGGTCACGAACATGACATTCGACAGATCATATTCAACTTCGAGATAGTGATCCATGAAGGTCGCGTTCTGTTCCGGGTCGAGCACCTCCAGCATTGCCGAAGACGGATCGCCACGGAAATCCTGACCCATCTTGTCGATTTCATCGAGCAGGAAGAGCGGATTGGACTTTTTCGCCTTCTTCATCGACTGGATGATTTTCCCGGGCATCGAGCCGATATAGGTGCGACGATGACCGCGGATTTCAGCCTCGTCACGAACGCCGCCGAGCGAAACGCGCACATATTCACGCCCCGTCGCCTTGGCGATGGAACGGGCAAGCGAGGTCTTGCCCACACCGGGAGGTCCGACAAGGCAGATGATCGGGCCCTTGATCTTGGCCGAACGCGCCTGCACGGCGAGATATTCGACAATGCGCTCCTTGACCTTGTCGAGACCGAAATGCTCTTCATCCAGCACTTTTTGCGCGAAATTCAGATCCTGCTTGACCTTCGATTTTCTGCCCCATGGAATGGACAGCAGCCAGTCGAGGTAATTGCGTACAACGGTTGCCTCGGCAGACATCGGGCTCATGCTGCGCAGCTTTTTCAACTCGGCCTGCGCCTTTTCGCGCGCTTCCTTGGAAAGCTTGGTCTTGTTGATGCGCTCTTCCAGTTCAGCCGCTTCATCACGGCCATCCTCGCCGTCACCAAGCTCCTTCTGGATCGCCTTCATCTGCTCGTTGAGATAATATTCGCGCTGCGTCTTTTCCATCTGGCGCTTGACACGGCCACGGATACGCTTCTCGACCTGAAGCACGGAAATCTCGGCTTCCATGAAGGAAAGCGCCTTCTCAAGGCGCTCACGCACCGAAAGAATGGACAGCATTTCCTGCTTTTCAGGAATCTTGATGGCGAGATGCGAGGCAACCGTATCGGCGAGCTTGGAATAATCGTCGATCTGGCTGGCAGCGCCCACCACTTCGGGAGAAATCTTCTTGTTGAGCTTGACGTAGTTCTCAAAATCGGAAACCACGGAACGCGCCAAGGCCTCGACTTCAACCGAGTCTTCTTCCGGTTCAGGAAGTGCTGCGGCATAGGCCTCGTGATAATCTTCACGGTCCGTGAATTTCGAGATTTTTGCACGGCTCGTGCCTTCGACCAGCACCTTGACTGTACCGTCCGGCAGCTTCAGAAGCTGAAGCACATTGGCAATGGTGCCGATTTCATAAATGGCGTCGGCTTCTGGATCGTCATCGGCTGCGTTCTTCTGGGTGGCAAGCAATATCTGCTTGTCCACGCCCATCACTTCCTCAAGAGCGCGGATGGATTTTTCGCGTCCCACGAAAAGCGGCACGATCATATGTGGAAAGACAACGATGTCACGCAACGGCAAGACGGCATAAAGCCCGTTTTCACCTGCTGCATCAGAGCCACCGATCGGGGTCTTGTTTTCAATACCCGGCATTATCAAAGTCCTTTCTCAGGTCATTCGACCCGACTGCCACGCAAACGCCCCCTTTCACAATGAGGCAGGTCGTAAGCGTGCTTCGGTCCATAGTTGGAGAGCCGAACCCCTTAATTCAAGCGGCATACACAGAATCGTTAATGATCCTGCGCCGCTGCGATGATTTCCACAATAGAACGGTTCTGTTTTGAATGGAATCGTCCAAACCGCTCCCAGTATTGTTTTACGCATTATCCTTTGCCAGAAAACTCACGCAGTTTTGGCGGAAATGCTTGGCTGGCTCGAGCTATGCCCTGCTTGCTGGGATTTTCAAGCCTTGGCAATAATCACAAGCCTTGCAGAACGCAAGCCGAATAAAAAAGGCCGCTTTCGCGGCCTCTTTATGACATGGACTGAACACGCATCAGTGATCAGGCGGAAGCATTGCCTTTTTCATCCTGCCGTTCGGCATAGATATAAAGCGGACGCGCATTGCCATCAACCACATCGCCGGAAATGACCACTTCCTGAACGCCTTCAAGGGTCGGCAACTCGAACATGGTGTCGAGCAGGATCTTTTCCATGATCGAACGCAGGCCACGCGCGCCGGTCTTACGTTCCACAGCCTTGTTGGCAATGGCGCGCAGCGCATCGTCATGGAACACCAGTTCGACATTTTCCATGTCGAACAGACGCTGATACTGCTTCACGAGCGCATTTTTCGGCTCGGTCAGAATCTGCACCAGCGCATCGACATCAAGGTCTTCCAGCGTTGCGATCACCGGCAGACGACCGACAAATTCCGGTATGAGGCCGAATTTCAACAGGTCTTCCGGCTCCAGCTCCCTGAAAATCGCACCGATCCGACGCTCGTCCACGGGCCTGACATTGGCGCCGAAGCCGATAGAGGTCCGTTCGCCACGCGAGGAAATTATCTTGTCCAGACCGGCAAAGGCGCCACCGCAGATGAACAGGATATTGGTCGTGTCCACTTGCAGGAATTCCTGCTGCGGATGCTTGCGTCCACCCTGCGGGGGTACTGACGCCACAGTACCTTCCATGATCTTCAGAAGCGCCTGCTGCACGCCCTCGCCCGACACGTCGCGGGTGATCGACGGATTGTCCGACT
>JAATGD010000045.1 GCA_015654965.1 Hyphomicrobiales bacterium | reverse complement strand
GATCGGCCTTGATGAAAAATTCGCTACCGGCAACCGGCTTGCGCTGCTCATCGACCTGACAACATTTCACATGGGTGAGAACGCCGTCCTCGCCCACAAACTCCAGTGTCGCCACATGAAATTCGCGGTTTGCACCTTCCGCCTGGCTGGAAGAGGTACGCATCTTGGTTGCCCAGTAAGGCCAGACGCTCAGCTTGTCTTCCTTTTCGGGCGGCTGCGGGCGAATGTCGAGCTGGGTCACGTTGACCGCGCCCTGACGGAAAGCCGTACCCACGCAGTCGGAGGCCGTATCACCGCCGCCGACGACCACGACATGCTTGCCGCCCGCCACAATGGGGGCCGAATGCCATGCAACCGACTCGATATTTTCGCGACCCACACGGCGGTTCTGCTGCACCAGATATGGCATGGCATCATGCACGCCTTCGAGATCGGCTCCGGGAATGCCTGCCGAACGCGGCTTTTCAGAACCACCCGCATAAAGCACGGCATCATAGGTATCGAGCAAACCACGAAGCGGCTTGTCGACGCCGATATTGACCCCGCACAGGAAGCGGACGCCCTCACCTTCCATCTGCTCGACGCGGCGGTCGATCAGTTGCTTTTCCATCTTGAAATCGGGAATGCCATAGCGCAGCAACCCGCCGGGACGACTTTCACGCTCATAGACATCGACCATGTGACCCGCACGGGCAAGCTGCTGGGCTGCGGCCAGCCCTGCCGGACCGGAGCCGATGACGGCAACCGACTTGCCGGTCTTCTGTGCGGCAGGCTGCGGCACGATATAGCCCAGTTCAAAAGCCTTGTCGCCCAGCGCCTGCTCGACCGACTTGATGGCAACCGGCATGTCTTCAAGGTTGAGCGTGCAGGCTTCCTCGCAAGGGGCGGGGCAGATGCGGCCCGTGAATTCGGGGAAATTATTGGTCAGATGCAGATTGCGGATCGCCTGATCCCAATTGTCATTATAGACGAGATCATTCCAGTCCGGGATCTGGTTATGCACGGGGCAACCTGTCGGCCCATGGCAGAAGGGAATGCCGCAATCCATGCAGCGCGCAGCCTGTTTCTGTACTTCACCATCGCTCATGGGGATAGTGAATTCGTGGAAATGGCGGATACGATCCGAGGCTGGCTGGTACTTTGCCACCTGCCGGTCGATCTCAAGAAAACCTGTAACTTTACCCATTTTCATTCCTCTCGCGGTGCGAGGTTCACGTGTCCGCGCGCTCTTCAAAGCGCGCGACAACATCGTGATCACGTTTCCTGATGCCGTTACTCGGCGGCGACACCGATCTGCATGCGCTCCATTTCCTCAAGGGCGCGGCGATATTCGACCGGCATCACCTTGACGAATTTCGGACGATAACTCTCCCAGTTGTCGAGTATCTCCTTGGCGCGTGTCGAGCCGGTATAATGCATGTGGTTTGCAATGAGTTGCACCAGACGTTCCTCGTCATGGCGCGTCATATTGCCCGATACATCCACGCGACCCTTATGCATCAGGTCGCCACCATGATGGTGGAGCTTTTCGAGGATATCATCCTCTTCCGGCACCGGCTCCAGCTCGACCATGGCCATGTTGCAGCGTTGCGCGAAATCGCCCTCTTCATCCAGAACATAGGCGACGCCACCCGACATGCCAGCCGCGAAGTTACGGCCCGTCTGCCCGATAACCACGACGACACCGCCGGTCATATATTCGCAACCGTGATCGCCGACACCTTCGACGACGGTTACGGCACCGGAATTGCGCACCGCGAAACGCTCGCCCGCCACACCACGGAAATAGCACTCGCCTTCCAGCGCACCATAAAGAGCGGTGTTACCGGCAATAATCGAGTTTTCCGCAACGATCGGCGAATTTTCCGGCGGGCGGATGACGATGCGGCCACCCGACAAGCCTTTGCCGACATAGTCGTTACCATCGCCAATCAGATCAAAGGTGATGCCGCGGGCAAGGAAGGCACCAAAAGACTGTCCCGCCGTGCCGCGCAAGGTGACGGCGATGGTATCGTCCGGCAGTCCCTTGTGACGGAAACGCTTGGCGACTTCACCCGAAAGCATGGCACCGGCAGAACGATCGACATTCTTGATATCGACATCGATCTTCACAGGTGTTCTATCTTCAAGCGCTGTTTTTGCCTCGGCGATCAACTTGCGGTCGAGCACATCCTCGATAGGATGATGCTGGCGTTCGGTCCAGGAGATCGCACTCTTTTCAGCTTCAGGCTTGTAGAAAATACGGCTGAAATCAAGCCCACGCGCCTTCCAGTGATCGATCATCAGCTGCTTTTCCAGCAGTTGCGCCTGACCGATGATCTGTTCAAGCTTCGTGAAGCCCATTTCCGCCAGAAGGACCCGCACCTCTTCCGCGAGATAGAAGAAGAAGTTGATCACATGCTCCGGCGTGCCTTTGAAGCGCTTGCGCAGAACCGGGTCCTGCGTGGCAACGCCCACCGGACAGGTGTTGAGATGGCACTTGCGCATCATGATACAGCCTGCGGCAATCAAGGGAGCCGTCGAGAAACCGAACTCGTCAGCCCCAAGAAGCGCACCGATGATCACATCACGACCTGTGCGCAAACCGCCATCGACCTGAAGCGCGATACGCGAGCGAAGACCGTTGAGCACCAGTGTCTGATGGGTTTCGGCAAGGCCGATTTCCCATGGCGAACCGGCATGCTTGAGCGAGGTCAAGGGCGATGCGCCCGTGCCGCCATCATAGCCCGAAACGGTGATGTGATCGGCGCGTGCTTTCGCAACACCGGCCGCAACCGTGCCAACACCCACTTCCGACACCAGCTTGACCGAAATATCGGCCGCCGGATTGACGTTTTTCAGATCATAGATGAGCTGCGCCAGATCCTCGATGGAGTAGATATCATGGTGTGGCGGCGGCGAAATAAGACCAACGCCCGGCGTCGAGTGACGGGTTTTGGCAATCGTCGCATCGACCTTGTGACCGGGCAACTGACCGCCCTCACCGGGCTTGGCACCCTGCGCCACCTTGATCTGGATCAGATCGGCATTGACCAGATATTCCGTCGTCACACCAAAGCGGCCCGAAGCCACCTGCTTGATGGCGGAACGTTCCGGGTTCGGCGTACCGTCAGGCAGCGGATAGAACCGATCCGGCTCCTCGCCGCCCTCGCCCGTGTTCGACTTACCGCCAATGGCGTTCATCGCACGCGCCAGCGTCGTGTGCGCCTCACGCGAGATCGAGCCGAAGGACATGGCACCGGTCGAGAAACGCTTGACGATCTCGGTTGCCGGTTCCACCTCGTCGATGGATACGGACTTTTCGCCACGCGCATCCGCAAAGCGGATATCGAATAGACCGCGAATGGTTTTGGCTTCCGCAGCCTTTGAATCGAGCATCGCGGTATATTCGCTGAAAGTCTCCGGATTGGAGGTGCGCACGGCGTGCTGGAGTTTTGCCACCGCATCCGGATTCCAGATATGGGCTTCACCGCGCATGCGATAGGCATATTCACCGCCCACATCAAGTGAAGTCAAAAGCACCGGATCGTTGCCGAAAGCGGCCGCATGACGGCGAACCGTTTCCTCGGCAATTTCATCGAGGCCAACGCCTTCAATCGTCGTGGCGGTTCCAAAGAAGAACTGGT